>JBBSVL010000106.1:0-8305 GCA_038233595.1 Propionibacteriales bacterium
CGTCAGCGTGAAGGACCCGTCGGCCGACGTGGTGGGTCGCTCGTTCAGTGCGGCGGCCGTCGAGCTCGCCCTGGCGTCCTACCCAGGCTTCTCGATCACCGCACCACCCGGGGTGGGGTCGCCGTACGGGATCTACCGGCCGGCGTACGTAGACCGCTCGGAGGTCGAGCAGGTGGTGGTGATGGGGGACGGCGAGCGCGTGGCCATTCCGGACGCCGCCGTCGGCGGCTCCGACGGAGGACACCCGCTCCCTCGTTCCTCGGTCGCCCGCCATGCCCGGGCCACAGCCTCCGTCGGAGCCACCGCCGGCGGCGCCCCCGGCGGGTCCGTGGCGACCCGACGGGTTCCGCTGGGCACGTTCGTGCAGGCGCGGAGCGGGGACCAGGGCGGGGACGCGAATGTGGGGCTCTGGGTGGGGCAGGGGGACCGGCGTGAGGAACGGGTCGAGTGGCTCCGCGACATCGCGACCCCCAGCTGGGTAAGGGCGTTGCTCCGGGAGACCAGCGATCTCGACGTGGAGGTACACCAGTTGCCGAACCTCGGTGGGGTCAACGTGCTGATCCATGGGCTGCTCGGCGACGGCGTGGCCGCGAGCACCCGGTTCGACCCGCAGGCCAAGGGGCTGGGCGAGTGGCTGCGCGCACGTCATGTGGATGTCCCGGAGGTGCTGCTGTGAGTCACGACAGGTTCGACCATCCGTTCAGCGTCGAGCAGCAGGCGCTCCAGGCCGGCACCCGGGCGTTCGTCGAGCGGGAGGTCACGCCGTACCTGCAGGACTGGGAGGACGCCGGCGAGGTGCCGCGATCGTTGCACGAGGCGGCCGCGAAGGCCGGGCTGCTCGGCGTCTCCTTCCCGGAGGCGGTCGGCGGGCAGGGTGGCGACATCCTCGACTCGGTCGCGCTGCAGGAGGCGTTCTTCGAGGCCGGGGGTTCCTCGGGGCTGGCCGCTGCGCTGTTCACCGGCGGGATCGCGCTGCCACACCTGGCCGCACGTGGCACCCCCGAGCAGATCGACGCCTTCGTCCGGCCGGTGCTGGACGGGGTGAAGATCGGCTCGCTCGCGGTCACCGAGCCGGGCGGCGGGTCTGACGTCGCAGGGATCACCACGTCCGCCGTACGCGATGGCGACCACTACGTCGTCAACGGCGCCAAGACCTTCATCACCTCCGGTGTCCGGGCCGACTTCGTGACCACGGCGGTGCGCACCGGTGGCCCCGGCCACGGCGGCGTGAGCCTGTTGGTCGTGGAGAAGGGGACGCCCGGCTTCACCGTAGATCGGTCAATGGCCAAGATGGGGTGGCACTGCTCGGACACGGCGTCCCTCGGCTTCGCCGATGCGCGAGTGCCGGCGGCCAACCTGGTCGGTGAGCAGAACACCGGATTCGCCCAGATCGCCGAGCAGTTCGTGGTCGAGCGGATCGGTCTGGCGGTGCATGCCTACGGCATCGCGGCCCGGTCGCTGGCCCTCACCGCGTCGTACGCCAGGGAGCGGGCGACCTTCGGCAAGCCGCTGGTCACCCGCCAGGTGGTGCGGCACCGGCTGGTGGAGATGCACCAGCGGGTCGATGTCGCTCGCACCTACACCCGGGCGGTCGCGGCCCGGCACGCCGCGGGGGAGAACGTGATAGCCGAGGCGTGCCTGGCCAAGAACAACGCGGTCGAAGCCTGCGAGTGGGTGGTCAGCCAGGCCGTGCAGCTGCACGGAGGAGCCGGCTACCTGCACGGGGTCGAGGTGGAGCGGCACTACCGCGACGCCCGGATCCTCGGCATCGGCGGGGGTGCCTCCGAGGTTCTCACCGACCTCGCGGCCCGGCTGCTGGGGTACACCCAATGACGTTGAGATGTGGGGAAAGCACCGCCGAGATGTGCGAAACACACCGAGGTCGGTGGCAGAAGCCACAGCTCAAGAGGGTTTTTCACGCAGCTGAACGGGGCGGAAGGCGCAACTCAACATGACTGGTGATCGCGAGGCGATGCTGACCAAGCTCGCCGATCTGGAGGCCGAGCATGCGAAGGCTGTGGCCGGTGGTGGGTCGAAGTACGTCGAACGCCACCACGCCAGGGGCAAGCTGCTACCCAGGGAACGGATCGAGCTGCTCGTCGACGAGGGGTCGGCGTTCCTGGAGCTCTCCCCGCTCGCGGGCTGGGGCTCCGACTTCACGGTCGGGGCATCGGTGGTCACCGGCATCGGTGTGGTCGAGGGGGTCGAGTGCATGATCACCGCGAACGACCCCACGGTGAAGGGCGGTGCCAGCAACCCGTGGACGGTCAAGAAGATCTTCCGGGCCTCCCAGATCGCGCAGGAGAACCGGCTGCCGACCATTGCCCTGGTCGAGTCTGGGGGAGCCGACCTGCCGACCCAGAAGGAGATCTTCATTCCCGGTGGCAGGCTGTTCCGCGACATCACCCGGGCCTCGGCCGCGAAGCTGCCGACCGTTGCTCTGGTCTTCGGCAACTCGACCGCGGGCGGTGCCTACGTGCCCGGGATGAGCGACTACACGGTGCTGGTCAAGGAGCAGGCGAAGGTGTTCCTCGGCGGCCCACCGCTGGTGAAGATGGCGACCGGTGAGGAGTCCGACGACGAGTCGCTGGGCGGCGCCGAGATGCACGCCCGGGTGTCCGGGCTGGCCGACTACCTCGCGGTCGACGAGCGGGACGCGCTGCGGATCGGCCGCCGGATCGTGGCCCGGCTGAACTGGCGCAAGGCGGCCCGGACGTCATACGAATCGGCGGCTACTGCGACCAGTCCGTATGACGTCAGGGGGTACGCCGAGCCGGAGGAGGACCCCGATGGGTTGCTCGACCTGATCCCGGCCGACCTCAAGGAGCCGTTCGACCCGCGCGAGGTGGTGCCCCGGATCTGCGACGGGGTGTCGGCCACGAACGGTGCGGTGTTCGACGAGTTCAAGCCGCTCTACGGGCCCTCGCTGGTCACCGGCTGGGCCAAGATCCATGGTCGGCCGGTCGGCATCCTCGCCAATGCCCAGGGCGTGCTGTTCAGTGAAGAGGCGCAGAAGGCGGCCCAGTTCATCCAGCTCGCCAACCAGGTCGACACGCCGCTGTTGTTCCTGCACAACACCACTGGCTACATGGTGGGTGCCGAGTACGAGCAGGGCGGCATCATCAAGCACGGAGCCCAGATGCTCAACGCGGTCAGCAACTCCAAGGTCCCGCACATCTCCGTCATCATGGGGGCGTCGTACGGCGCCGGCAACTACGGGATGAACGGCCGCGCCTTCGATCCCCGTTTCCTGTTCACCTGGCCTTCGGCGAAGTCCGCGGTGATGGGGCCGGCGCAGCTCGCTGGAGTGCTCTCCATCGTCGCGCGCGCGGCGTCCGAAGCCCGCGGCAAGGCGTACGACGAGGAGGCCGACGCCGGGATGAGGGAGTTCATCGAGACATCCGTGGAGGAGCAGAGCCTGCCGTTCTTCCTCTCCGGGATGTTGTACGACGACGGGGTGATCGACCCGCGTGACACCCGCACGGTGCTGGGCATCTGCCTGTCCGTGATCGAGAACGCGCCCGTCGAGGGCACTGACCGCTTCGGCGTCTTCAGGATGTGACCCGGCGATGCGAGCGAGCTTGCGAGACCCGCAGGGAGCCCGGAAATGAGCAGCCCCACGACAGCCACCAGGAAAGGTGACTCCATGATCAACAGGCTCCTGGTCGCCAACCGCGGCGAGATCGCGCGGCGGGTCTTCGCCACCTGCCGCCGGCTCGGGATCGAGACGGTTGCCGTGCACTCCGACGCCGACTCCGGGCTGCCGTTCGTGCGCGAGGCCGACGTGGCGGTGCGGCTTCCCGGTAACACCCCGGCCGAGACGTACCTGCAGTCCGACCTGGTGCTCGACGCCGCACGACGGGCGGGGGCAGACGCCGTCCATCCGGGCTACGGGTTCCTGTCCGAGAGCGCCGACTTCGCCCGCGCCGTGGTCGGGGCTGGGCTGACCTGGCTCGGCCCCGACCCCGAGTCGATCGAGCAGATGGGCTCCAAGGTCGCCGCGAAGGTGCTCATGGAGGCCGCCGGGGTCCCGGTGCTCGCCAACCACACCGTCGAGTCCGCCACAGAGTCCGACCTTCCCCTGCTGGTGAAGGCGTCGGCCGGCGGTGGTGGGCGCGGCATGCGCGTCGTACGCACCCTGGGTGAGCTCCCCGGTCAGGTCGAGCTGGCCGCGGCCGAGGCGTTGTCGGCCTTCGGGGACGCAACCGTCTTCGTCGAGGCATACGTCGAGCGCGGCCGGCACATCGAGGTGCAGGTCTTCGGCGACCACTCCGGCAACATCTCGGTGCTCGGTGAGCGGGACTGCTCGATCCAGCGCCGGCACCAGAAGGTGGTCGAGGAGGCTCCGGCACCCGGCCTGCCGGCCGCTGTCGCGGAGGCGATGTATGCGGCGGCGCGGTCTGCTGCGGAGGCGATCCACTACCGGGGTGCCGGGACGGTGGAGTTCCTCTACGACGCCGACGCCGAGCGGTTCTTCTTCCTGGAGATGAACACCCGGCTGCAGGTCGAGCACCCGGTCACCGAGGCGGTCACGGGCCTGGACCTGGTCGAGCTGCAGATCCGGGCCGCGGAGGGCGGCGGCGCCCTCGCGATCCACGTCGACCAGCCGCGCGGCCACGCGATCGAGGTGCGGCTCTACGCAGAGGACCCCGGCAACGACTGGCAGCCGCAGAGCGGGCTGCTTGCCGACTTCGACATCCCGGAGGTGGCCGCGGAGTTCGCCCGTTCCTCGTCGTACGGGATCCGGCTGGACAGTGGCTTCGAGACCGGCAGTGAGGTGTCCACGTACTACGACGCGATGCTCGCCAAGGTGATCTCCTGGGCGCCGACCCGGCAGCTGGCCGCCCGCCAGCTGGCGGGCGTGCTCAGCCGGGCCCGCATCCACGGGATCACGACCAACCGGGACCTGCTCGTCGCCACGTTGCGTGACCAGGCCTTCCTCGACGAGCAGGTCGGCACCGACTTCTTCGAGCGCCGCGGGCTACCCACCGCGGCCGTGCCCGGCCCCGACGAAGCCCTGCTCTTCGCAGCGGCGGTCGCACTCGCCGAGGACACCGGAGTCACGCGGACCGTCCAGCGCGGCATCCCGGTCGGTTGGCGCAACGTGGTCTCTGCGCCGCAGCGGGTGACCCTGGTCGACGACGAGGCAGCCGAGCACGTGGTCGAGTGGTACGGCGGCCGTACCGGCTACTCCGGCATCCGCGACGTCCGGGTCCTGGCGGCCTCGCGGACTGGTGTGCGCCTGGAGATCGACGGGGTCGCGTCGTACACCGACGTACATATCGGCGATCCGGACACACTCGGTGAGCGTGAGGTCTACCTCGACGGGGCCCATGGGTCCGTACGGCTACGCGCACGGCCCAGGTTCGTCGACCCAGCGGCGCAGGTGAGCGCCGGGTCGCTGCTCGCGCCGATGCCCGGCACCGTCGTCCGGGTCGCCGTGACCGCGGGCGACCAGATCAGTGCTGGCAGCACGGTGCTCGTGCTCGAGGCTATGAAGATGCAGCACACGGTGTCGGCACCGACCGACGGCACGGTCACCGAGCTGTCCGTGAAACCGGGGGACCAGGTGGCGGCCGGCGAGGTGCTGGCCGTGGTGGTCCCTGACCCTGACCCAGACGGAACAGAAGGAGCAGACCAGTGACCGAACAGATCGCGTTCACCGAGACCGACGAACGGCAGACCCTGCGCAAGGAGGTGGCGAAGCTGGCCGGGACGTACGGTCGCGAGTACTTCACCTCCTGCGCGCAGAACGGTGAGAAGACCACCGACCTGTGGCTGGCGATCGGCAAGGCCGGCTACCTCGGCATCAACATCGACGAGGAGTACGGCGGTGGGGGCGGCGGCATCGGCGACGTGGCCGCGGTCTGCGAGGAGCTCGCCACGCAGGGCTGTCCGCTGCTGATGATGGTGGTCTCACCCGCGATCTGCGGCACCGTGATCAGCCGCTACGGCACCGAGGAGCAGAAGCACAAGTGGCTGCCGGGCATCTGCGACGGCACCGCGACGATGGCGTTCGCGATCACCGAGCCCGACGCCGGCACCAACTCCCACAAGCTCACCACCACCGCCAAGCGGGACGGGGACGAGTGGGTGCTGAACGGGCGCAAGATCTACATCTCGGGTGTCGACGAGTCGAAGAACGTGCTGGTGGTGGCGCGCACATCGGACGCGAGGACCGGCAAGCTGAAGCCGTGCCTGTTCGTGGTGCCGACCGACGCCAAGGGTTTCGAGTACCACCCGATCCCGATGGAGATCGTCAGCCCGGAGCGGCAGTTCCAGGTGTTCCTCGACGACGTCCGGCTGCCTGCGGACTCTCTGGTCGGCGATGAGAATGGTGGCCTGGTCCAGCTCTTTGCCGGGCTCAACCCGGAACGGATCATGGCTGCGTCGTTCTCGACCGGGCTGGCCCGCTACGCGCTGGACCGCGCGACGTCCTACGTCAAGGAGCGCGAGGTCTGGGGCGCCCCGATCGGCAGCCACCAGGGCATCGCGCACCCGCTGGCGCAGTCCAAGATCGAGATCGAGCTGGCCCGGTTGATGACCCAGAAGGCGGCGGCGCTCTACGACGCCGGTGACGACGTGGGCGCAGGTGAGGCCGCCAACATGGCCAAGTACGCCGCCGCCGAGGCCGCCTGTGATGCCGCCGACCGGGCCGTCCAGGCGCATGGCGGCAACGGCATCACCACGGAGTACGGCGTCGCCGGCCTGCTGGTCGCCACCCGGGCGGGCCGGATCGCCCCGGTCAGCCGCGAGATGATCCTGAACTTCGTCGGGATGCACTCCCTGGGTTTGCCGAAGTCCTACTGACCCAACTGGTTGAGTGGTGGGAAAAGCACCGTTCAGATGTGGGACACGCACCTCGGAACCTGTGAATTTCCCACATCTCGACGAGGCTTTTGCCACATCTCGACGGTGCATCTTGCGCATCTCGACCGGGCTTTTCACGCAGCTCAACGAAGGGGAGACACAGATGGTGGGCGAGCTGGTGCACTACGAGGTCGTCGAGGCGGTCGGCACGATCACGCTGGACTCCCCGAAGAACCGCAACGCGTTGTCCAAACGGCTGGTCGCTGAGCTGTTCGAGCGGCTGGACCAGGCAGCCGCCGACGAGTCGGTCGTGGTGGTGATCCGCTCCAAGGACCGGGTGTTCTGCTCGGGCGCAGACCTGAGTGAGGCGTCGGCCGGGGGCATGGAGGACGGCGCTCGCGCCATGGTCGAGATGCAGCGCATGATCGTCGTCCACCCCAAACCGGTCGTCACCCGGCTGGCCGGTCCGGTGCGGGCCGGTGGTCTCGGCATCGTGGCCGCCAGCGACCTGGTGCTGTGCAGCGACGACGTCACGTTCGCCTTCACCGAGTCGCGGCTGGCGCTGGCACCCGCAGTGATCTCGCTGACGGTGCTGCCGCGGCTGACCAGCCGCGCTGCCGCCGACACGTTCCTGTCCGGGCGCACGTTCGGCGCCGACGAGGCGGCCGCGATGGGACTGGTCACCCGAAGCGTGCCTGCCGCCGACCTCGACGACGCAGTCGCCGGGGCCTGCGCCGACCTCAAGCTGGCCCATCCGCAGGGCTTGCGCGAGACCAAGGCACTTCTCGGCCGCGACCTGTTGCGCCACCTCGACGACAACGCAGCGGAGATGGCCACTCTCTCGGCCCAGCTGTTCGGCTCCGACGCCGCACGGGAGGCGATGCTGGGCTTCCTCTCCAAGAAGTCGTGACCAGCCTCAGCTGTCGTAGTCGACGACCAGCTCGTCGCTGACCGGATAGCTCTGGCAGGTCAGCACGAAGCCGGCCTCGACCTCCTCGACCTCGAGGGCGTAGTTGCGCCGCATGTCCACCTCGCCGGAGACCACCTTCGCCCGACAGGTGCCGCACACCCCGCCTTTGCAGGCGTAGGGCAGGTCGGACCGCGACCGCTGCGCTGAGTCCAGCAGCGGCATGTCCTTGGGCAGCGACAGCTCGGTGGTCCGGCCGTCGAGGGTGACCCTGACCGTGCTGGCGGGACCGTCGTACGTCGCGTCGTCGTGCCGGGCCGGTGGCGGGGGTACGTCGTCGACGTAGAACAGCTCGGTGTGCACCAGCCGCGGGTCGACACCCAGCTCATCAAGGACCTCGCGTGCCGGGCCCACCATCCCGAACGGGCCGCACAGCCAGAACCCGTCGACGTCCTCGACCGGCACCAGCGCACGCAGGATGTCCCGGATCCGGTCGGCGTCCAGCCGCCCGCTGAACAGCTCCACCTCGCGCGGCTCCCGGGACAGCACGTGCACCAGCTCCAGCCGCGGGCCGTAGCTGTCCTTGAG
>JBBSVL010000107.1:0-8259 GCA_038233595.1 Propionibacteriales bacterium
CGACACGGGTCGCTCCCGGGGTTCGTCGGCACCCCCGCCGGTACAGGCCTCCACGTAGAGCCGGCCGCCCTCACGCAACGCCATCGAGGCGAAGCGCCACAGCGAGTCACGGCCGAACCGGGTCGTGGCGTCCGCCAGGTGGCGGGCCAGCAGCGTGCGCGGACCGGGGGTGTGTGCCAGCCGCGCGCCCTCGACGAACGTCGAGCGCCACTCGAGCAGGTTCAGCCGTCGTACGTCGAGGTCCAGGCCCTCCGCCGCTGCCGCGCGCCGAACGGCGAGCGAAGCGCTGGTCACATAGTCGTAGCCGAGCACCGAGGAACCCTGCTGAGCGAACCAGTAGGCGTCCCCGGCGCGGCCGGCGCCGACCTCGACCAGCTGGGCGGGCACTCCCTCCTGCTCCACCACGTAGGAAGCGAGCGACGAGGGCGCTGCCTCGGGGAGGCTGCTGCGCTGGGTGCTGTAGACGCGCTCCCACTCGTCACGGAAGACACGAGTGCCACGGAACCAGCCGTTGAGCCGACGCGACGTGGAGGACGGGGTCTCGAAGTGGAACGCCGGATCGGGCACCTGCCAGCCGGGGCCGTACATCGCGGCCAGCATCCGGTCGGGCTCGGCCGGTGCAGGCAGGACGCGACCCTCGAGCGTGCAGGTGCCGAGCGGGAGGATCCATTCCCGCCGGAACGGCTGGCCCACCTCTCCCATCAGGTACAGGGTGCCTTGGGAGAGGAAGCCGGCGAAGACATCCAGCCCGCGCACCGAGCCGTCCCCTTCAACCACGTCGACCTTGAAGGCTGCCCCGCTGTAGCGGGTGATCGAGTAGCCCGTCGCGGCCAACCGACGCTGGATCGCGAACGACTCCCGGATCACCTCGTAGGGGTGTTCGTAGCTGCTGATGTAGCCGAGGTCGGCGTCGCTGTCGTGGCCGATCAGACGCCCGGCGCGCACCGCGCCGAGCAGGGTGCCGTAGGCCGGGAACGCCTCGATGCCGGCCTCCGAGAGAGCCCCCAGCACCTCCTCGACCGAGTCCAGCAGCGGCTCGAGGTGCTCGCTGGTGCGGGTGTCGAAGGTCTGCGCCATCCGGCCGGACTTGTCGATGCCGAGCGGGTTACCGTGCTCGTTGACGATCGCGATCCGACCCGTGCCGGAGCCGAACCGGGTCTCCGCGTCGTACAGGATCCGGCCGGAGAGGTGCTCGAGGATCCCGAGCCTGGTCTCGCCGTCCAGGAACCTGCGCAGGGACGGTGGCCACTCGATCCGCCGGCCGACCAGGCCACCGCCGGCACGAGCGGCTTCCGTGCTGTCGCGCACCAGCCAGAAGGACCAGACCCTGCGGCCCTCGAAAGTGACGTCGAGGATCACCTCGGCCGAGCTGCTCAGGGAGATGCCGGCGTCGTCGACAGCGAGCACCCGCGCTGCTGCCACCCCCGCGCCGACCACTGGGCTCACCGCTCCAGGAACGCGTTCGCCCTGGTCAGGTCGTCGTCGAAGTCGACCTCGACGACCTGGAACTCAGAGATGTCGACGGGCTCGAAGCGCAGTCCGTCCTGCTCGATGGCCAGCTCGATGCCGCGCTCGAAGTAGTCCTGGTCCGCACACTCGTCGAGCCGTCGGATCAGCTGCTCCTTGTCGTCCGCGGAGACGTAGTTGATGCCAACTGCCTCACCCAGACCACCCACCACGGTCTTGGAGAGCTCCTTGATCATCCGGTCCGCGCCGAGGGTGTACTTGACCTCCTCCTCGGCCACCGAAGCGTGGTCGACGCACACGAAGCTCTGGCCGTTGGCGATCCGCTCCTCGATGATGTCCAGCACCCGTGGGTCGAAGACCACGTCACCGTTCATCCACAGCACCCCGCCTTCCGGCGAGAGCACGAGTGCCTTGAGCAGGCTCTTGTTGGTGTTCGTGGAGTCGTAGACCTCGTTGTAGACGAAGGAGATGTCCGGCATCGCCTCGATCACCAGGTCGAGCTTGAAGCCCACCACTGCCGTGACGCGTACGTCGGGCCACGCCCCACGGAGCAGGTTCACCGCGCGCCGCATGATGGTCTCGCCGCTGCTCAGTCGCGTCAGCGGTTTGGGGTGCGGCCTGCCCAGCCGGGTGCCCAGGCCCGCGGCGAGGATGACGACCTGGGTCTGCACGAGGGCTCCTCCATGGGGTGGTACGACGGACGCGGTGATCCTACTGGTCAGGGGACGGGTGTCTCCTTAGGCTGGGCGGGTCCGGTGACGACCACGACGACCATCCCCGCCAGGATCAGCAGCAGGCCCACGAACACACCGACGGGAGGCACCTGGCCGAGGAACGCCGCAGCGATCAGCGCTGCGCCCGGGATTTCCAGCAGCAGCGTCAGCGACACGAGCATCGGCGTGATCGTGTCGAGCAGGTGGTTGAACAGCGAGTGGCCGAGCAGCTGCGCCGTGAGCGTGACCAGGGCGATCAGCGCCCACTGCCTCGCGGTGTAACCCACCAGGCCGCCACCCGAGGCGACGCAGGCGACCAGCAGGCCCACGGCCGCGGTGCCGTAGCAGACGAAGGTGTAGCTGGTGGTGCTCACGGTCCGCCGGGCCCGCGAGCCGATCACGGTGTAGGCCGCGACCGCGACCGAGCCGGCCAGGGCGAGCAGGTCCCCGACCAGCGCGCGTGTGGAGACCGAGAAGTCGACCCCGGTGATGACCACCACGCCGAGGAACGCGACCACCAGCCCGGCAACGGCCTGGCGGGGCAGCCGCACTCCGGTGAACCGGTCCCAGGCGACCACCCAGGCGATCTGCAGGCAGACGATCGCGGTGCTCGACGCCACGGAGGTCATCCGCAGTGACGTCACCCAGGTCCCGAAGTGCAGCGCCAGGCAGGTCCCGGAGGCGATGATCCAACCCAGCTCGGAACGCGAGAGAGCCAGGATCTCCGAGCGGCGCCGCGACAGGGCGGTGGGCGCGATCAGCAGGGTCGCCAGACCGTTGCGCCAGAACGAGATCGCCAGCGGCGCCACGGTGAGCGAGGCCATCACCGGCCCCGACATCGACACCGCTAGCACGCCGACCGCCATCAGGCCCAGGGTCTGCGGCGCCAGGCGTTCCGGCACCGGGCCGGTCACGGGCGAGGTACGGCGATGGTCCCGCGGGCCACCGGGAACACCTGACCTGCGACGTGCACCCGGCTCGCCACCCCGAAGGCGACCTCGACCCGCCCGAACAGACGCGAGGGCCGACCCATCTCCACGCCCTGGCTGATCTCGTAGCTGCCACCCTGTGGAAGCACACCCATCGCCACCAGGGCAACGCCGAGCCCCGAGGCCGCCGAACCTGTCGCGGGGTCCTCAGCCACCGACAGGCCCGGGACGAACACCCTGGCGTGCACGCTCACCGTCGGTGCCGACCCGGCGATGCCGACCAGGTTGACGCCCTCGAGCGGCGCCGTGAGGTCCAGCCCGCGTGCGAGGTCACTGACCGGCGCCCGGGCCGGGCGGGCCCGCCGGACCGCGTCGGTACGGACCGGCAGATGCACGAAGTCCAGACCGGTGCCCGCGACCCAGGCGTCACCGGCCCGGTCCTCGACATCCAGCCCGAGGTCCTCGAGCAACGCAGCCACGCTCTCGTCCGGAAGCGGGCCGGCCAGGTCCCGAGGTGTCGCGGTCAGCTCGACCAGGTCCTCGGGCTCGTCGCTGGCGAACCGGACACCGATGTCTCCCGCACCGCACACCTGCGTCAGCTCACCCGCTGGCACCAGACCGTGCGCACGCAGCACCCACGCCGTACCGAGCGTGGGGTGCCCCGCGAACGGGATCTCGCCGCCGGGGGTGAAGATCCGCACCGGGTACGACGTCTCGTCGGCGGGCCCAGGAAACCCGGGGAAAGTGGTCTCGGAGAAGTTGAACTCTCGCGCGATCGCCAGCAGCTGGGCGTCGGACAGGCCATCGGTGTCGTGCACGACAGCAAGCTGGTTGCCCGCGAAGGGGCCCTCGGCGAACACGTCAACGACGTCGTACTTCAGCTCCCGCGGATCCGGCATGGGTCCAGCCAACCACCTCCGGGCGCCCCGGTCGTGAACCCAACGCCCCGGCAGTGGTGCGGCACGGCAGTTACCGGTCCTCGGAAGAAGTCGGCAAACTGGGGCCCATGCGTCTGCTGGTTGCCATCGTCCCTCCCCCGGAGGCGCTCGATGAGCTCGACCGCGTCATCGGGGCGGTCACCCCCGGGTCGGCGGCCGAATCGGCGCGCCGCCGTACCTCGTCGTCCGGCACCGGACAGCATGCCCATCCACGTCGGAGGCTGTTCGGGCGGGGCCAGAAGCAAGCTGAACCGACGCCTCACGAAGGGGGCCCGCCAGAGCACGACCAGCTGGACCGGACCCCCGTCGCGGGCCTGTACATCCCCATCACCACGATCGGCAACCTGACCCAGGGCGACTCCCTGGAGCTCCGCAACGCGTTGCGGACCAAGGCTGCGACCTGGGAGCGGCCGACGCTGCACTTCAGTGGGGGTACGGCGCTGGAGTGGTCCGGCGACCTGTCGGTATGGGCCAAGCTCGACGGAGACATCGACCGGCTCGCGCTCGTCGGGGCGGGCGTGCCCACCGTGGTCAAGCAACTTGCCCTCTTCGTCGACCGTCGACAGTTCCGGCCCTGGCTCGCCGTCGGCACGATCACCGAGCAGACCACGGCGCCCTACCTCGAGGAGCTGGTGGCTGCGCTGGAACGGTTCCACGGTTCCTCGTGGACCCAGGAGTCGTTCTCGGTGATCAAGGCACTACCCGAAACCGGGTTCTTCGAGGTGGTCGAGGACATGGCGCTAGCCGAGTGAAGGCGTCAGTCCACGGCTGCTGCGACCGGTGCCGTGACTGCGCCGGACAGCTCAGCCCGCACAGGTGCGTGCATCAGCGCGGGCACCGACCGGTTCTGCCGGACGACGCCGAGCAGCTGCTCGAGCGGCATCGGCCGGTGCATCAGGAAGCCTTGGGCGTACGGCGCGTGCACGTCGTTCTGAAGGTGCTCGAGCTGGGTGGCCCGCTCGATGCCCTCGACGACGACGTCGAAACCCAGCGCCTCGCCCATCATCGTGATCGAGCGCAGCAGGGCACACGCTCGCTCGTCCAGGTCGATGTTCTTTGAGAAGGCCGCGTCGGCCTTGATGATCTGCACCGGCAGGTCCTGCAGGTAGCTGATCGAGGAGAACCCCACCCCGAAGTCGTCGATGGCGAACACCACCCCTCGGTCTGCGAGGGCCCGCATTGTGCTCAGCGACGCCTCGTCGCCGCCGATCCCGTCCCGCTCGGTGATCTCGAGGACCAGGCCGGTGTCACCCATCGCGCTCATCGCCCACTCGACTTTGGCGACGAAGTCCGGCTCGCGCAGCTGCTTGGCGGAGACGTTGACGCTGACGTTGATACCGTGGCCGGCCGCCTCCCGCAGGGCCGCGGCGTCCGACACGGCCTGCTCGAGGACATGATCGCCGAGGGGGACGATCAGGCCCGTCTCCTCGGCGACCCGGATGAACACGTCCGGGGGGATGTCGAACCCGTCGAACTTCCACCGGGCCAGCGCCTCGACGCCCACGATGCGCCCACTGGCAGCGGCCACGACCGGCTGGTACACGAGCGTGATGTCCCCGGCGACCAGCGCGGCCCGCAGCGACTCCACGAGCTCGAGCCGCTGCACCCGGGACCGGCCGATCGCCGGGTCGTACTCGACGTACTGGTTCTTGCCGCGTGACTTGGCCTCGTACATCGCCAGGTCGGCCTTGCGCAGCATCCCCTCTGCCGTGTCCTCGGCGTTGCCGTAGGCCACACCGATGCTGGCGCCGAGCGGCAGATGATGACCCGCGACCGCGACGCCTTCCCACAGCGTCTCCAGGATTCGCTCGCACGCGGAGCTGACGTCCGGCGGACGCACGTCGACGAAGAGCAGCGCGAACTCGTCACCGCCGAGCCTGGCCACCGTGTCCCGTTCCCGCACGCAGGTGCGGAGCCGCCGGGCGACGTCGACCAGGACCTCGTCCCCGGCCGCGTGACCGAAGCGGTCGTTGACCGGCTTGAAGCCGTCGAGGTCCACGAACAGCAGCGCGATCTTGATGTCCCGGGTCCGGGAGGACTCCACAGCGTGTTTGACCCGGTCGAGCAGGAGGCGCCGGTTGGGCAGGTCGGTCAGCAGGTCATGGCGGGCCAGGTGGGTCATGTCCTCGGTGAGCTTGAGCCGCGCGAAGGCGTCCGAGCCCACGGCGACCATCGCCTCGAGCGCCAGCTGGTCGGCGGTCGTCGTGGAGCGGGCGCGAGGCCTGCCCGGGGCGACGATCCAGCTCTCCGAGGCACCACCATGCACCTGGGCGCCGATCTCGTGGGGCCCTGGCGGGGTGCTGCGCACCTGCACCTTCTCCATCCGCAGCAGCCGGCGGGCATCCTCGGTCAGCGTCGCGACCACTTCGTTGGCGTCGGACAAGGTCTGCGCCCGGACCGCGGCGTCGAACAGCACCGTGAGCCGGCGAGCGTTCTCACCGCCACGGGTAAGCGCGCGAGTGGCGACCAGGAGCGTCGCAAGGGGAACGGCGAGCAGGACCAGCGTCCAGTACGGCGTCGCCCGGACTACGACGGCGCCCAGGTAGCCGAGCGAGTCGAACGGCACGAAGCAGGCAACCGCCACCAGCGTTCCCCGCTGCCCGAGGTACCCGCGCAGCGGGGTGGAGAACTCGATGGCCAAGGAGAGCGCGGAGATCAGGAAGTCGCAGGCGAAGTAGACAGTCGCGGCGAGCGCGACGGCGAGCAGCTCCCGTGGGGTCCCAAGCTGACCGTCCCGCGTCAGGTGCAGGACTCCGGACGCAGCGCCGCCGCCGAGGATCCCGACGCCGATGTTGAAGATCTTGATCTCGGGCAGCTTGCTGGTGCTCAGCTGCGTGGCCAGCACGCCCAGCGACCAGATCACCAGCGCCTGGTGCGGTCTCATCGTGCAGAGCAGGAACATCAGGACGCTGGAGTCGAAACCGACCTCGATGCTGCCGTCGCCGTTGTCGAGCACCATCGGGAACTTCGCGACTATCACGATGAGCGGGACGGCCACCAGAGCGGGCGCGAGCCTGAGCACGTCGTGGTGAAACAGGTTGGCCGCCGAGTAGCCGAACAGGACCGCGCCAAGGATGAATACGCCGACGTTGTACCAGCGGCTGCGCGCCTCGAAGAGGCCGACAAAGGCTGACGGCATGACTTCCTCCGAACTGATGGCTGGGATACCAGTATCAGAGAAGATCTGTCCGTTTTGCGCTCTTTAGCCGAATTGGCGCCTTGCTGGCGCAGGCATCCGTACTAGGCGCCCGTCGCGGCGACCGCACTGACTACAGTTTGCCAACGTGAGCGCTACCCCGCCTCGAGTCTTCGCAGCCCGGCTAGCCGGGCTGCCGGTCTTCGACCCCCAGGGCGACCAGGTCGGCAAGGTCCGCGACGTCGTGGTCGTGATGCGCCCCGCCGTGTCCCAACGGGTCTCCCAGCCCCGCGTGGTGGGACTGGTCGTGGAGGTCTTCGGCAGGCGGCAGATCTTCGCGCCGATGACCCGGATCACCACCATCGACGCCGGTCAGGTGATCACCACCGGGCTGCTCAACATGCGCCGCTTCGCCAAGCGTTCGACCGAGACGCTGGTGATCGGCCAGATGCTGGACCGCCAGGTGAAGGTCAGGAACGGCGGCCCCGAGGGTGTGGTGTACGACGTCGCGATGGAGCCCACCCGGAGCCGCGAGTGGGTGCTGTCCCGCGTGGCCCTGCAGGAGCCGTCCAAGGGGTTCCGTCGCCGCGGCCAGACCCACGTCGTGGAGTGGCGCGACGTCGAGGGGCTCGCCCAGCCGCAGAGCGGCCAGGGCGCCACCCACCTGGTCGCCTCGCTCGCCGACCTGCGCCCGGCCGACGCCGCGAACGTGATCCACGACCTGCCGCGCGAGCGCCGGATCGAGGTCGTCGCCGCCCTGGACGACGAACGCCTGGCTGACATCCTCGAGGAGCTCCCCGAGGAGGACCAGGTCGAGATCCTCGAGCTCCTCGACCTCGAACGCGCCGCAGACGTGCTGGAGGAGATGTCGGCCGACGACGCCGCCGACCTGATCGCCGACCTGCCCCCCGAGACCGCCCGTCGGCTGCTGGAGTTGATGGAGCCCGACGAGGCGGAGGACGTCCGGAGACTGATGTCCTACGAGGAGGAGACCGCCGGCGGGATGATGACACCGGAGCCGGTGATCCTTCCCCCCGACGCCACGGTGGCCGAGGCGCTGGCGCACGTGCGCAACG
>JBBSVL010000108.1:0-8225 GCA_038233595.1 Propionibacteriales bacterium
ATCAGCTGGACCAGGCCCTTGCGGTCGGGGTGCTTGTTGTTGTCGAGGATCCAGATGTAGGTGGCGATGCCGGTGTTGAAGAACATGTTGGTCGGCAGCGCGACGATGGCCTCGACGAGGTCGTGCTCCAGCAGGTGCTTGCGGATGTTCGACGGCCCCGACTCGGCGCCGCCGTTGAAGAGCGGGGAGCCGTTCATGACGATGCCGATGCGGCCGCCGCCGTCCTCGGGTGCCCGCATCTTGTGCGCCAGGTGCAGCAGAAAAAGCATCTGCCCATCTGAGGTCGCCGGGAGTCCCGGCGCGAAGCGGCCGTAGGGGCCCGCCTGCTCCTGCTCGGTCTTGATCGCCTTGGCGTACTGCTTCCAGTCGACGCCGTACGGCGGATTCGACATGCAGAAGTCGAACTGCTTGCCCGTGAAGGCGTCGTCGGTGAGGGTATTGCCGAACGCGATGAAACTCGAGTCGTTGCCCTTGGCGATCAGGTCGGACTTGCAGATCGCGTAGGAGTGCGGGTTGTACTCCTGCCCGTAGAGAGTCAGCTTCGCGTCCGGGTTCTGCGCGAGGAGGTGCTCCTCCGCCAGCGACAGCATCCCACCGGTTCCGGCCGTCGGGTCGTAGAGCGTGCGGACGATCCCCTCGGTGGCGAGCCCGGCGTCATCCTCGGCGAACAGCAGGTCGACCAGCAGGCGGATCGCGTCGCGCGGGGTGTAGTGGTCTCCGGAGGTCTCGTTCGCGTTCTCGTTGAACTTGCGGATGATGTATTCGAAGGCATCGCCCATGTCGGCGTTCGAGACGAGGGTCGGGTGCAGTTCGACGGCCTTGAAGGACGTGACCACCTCGCGCAGCAGGCCGGCCTTCTCGAGCGCGAGGATCTCCTTCTTGAAGTCGAAGTAGTCGAAGACGTCGATATCCGGCGAGAAACGGTCGAGGTAGTCGACGAGGTTGTCAGCGAGGCCATCGGCGTCGGCCAACAGGTTGGCGAACGAGTAGTTCGAGGTGTTGTAGAAGGTCCTGCCGGTGGCCTTCTTGACCTCGACCCTGAGCCGGGTCGGGTTGTCGAACCTGGTCGCCAGCTCACGGACGACCTCGCGGTCCGGTTCGAGGATGGAGTCGAGTCTCCGCAGGATCGTCAGCGGGAGGATCACGTTGCCGTACTGGTTGGGACGGTACGGCCCCCGAAGTTGGTCGGCGATCGACCAGATGAAGCTACCGAGCGTGCTCACAAGACTCCCTACTCACCGCGTCTGACGAAGGCCATTGTTGCGCGACGAGCTCTCGGTGTTCACCGGTCCGCCAACTTGCTCACCGAGTCGCGGAGCGCGTCTTCCCCGGCGCGGACGTAGTGGTTCAGCACAGTGGTGAGCTTGTCGCCGAGGTACTGGGCGACCACCTCCCAGGGCTCGCCGAGCTCGTCGTGGAACCACTTGGTGGCGGCGTGGTGGCGCAGGTTGCGGTAGACGATGGTGCGGGGCCATGCGTTGTCGGGATCGTTCTCGTCGACCCAGCGACGCACGCGGTGCCAGCGCTCATTGTGCATCTCGGGCTTCACGGGGAGGCCGGTGACGGTGTCGATGAAGAGCCATTGCTCGTCGTGGGGGGCGATCGGGTAGTTCCACCACGCCACCGTCGAGTCGCCGTCACGCAAGGCGAGCTTGGCGCGCCGTTGGCGTTCCTCCTCTTGGGCGTTAAGCACTTGCTGCATCGACGCGGTCTCGGGCAGGCCGAGCAGTTCCTTCACCCGCGGCAGCAGTTCGTCGTGCATCAGCGAGCGGGGGAGGGGGACCTCGTGGATGACGTGGTTCTTCACCGGGCCACGGAAGCCGGGGGCGCCACGCGGTGTGGTCCAGCTGCCGTTGACCTGGAGGTAACCGGGGTCGAGGAAGACATCGATCGCGCGCAGACCGTTCTGCTCTCCGAGACGGAGCCCGCCGTACGTCGCGACCCGGATCTTGGTGCCGAACAGCGGCAGGCGCGTCATCAGCGGGTCGGTGCCGGCCGGACCGCATAGGGCGTCGGCGCCTGCGGCCATCGCCTTCGCCTGGCGGGTCTCGGGGCGAAGGCGCGGATCGACGTAGTGCGTCGTTGCTCCTTGGAGGACCGTCGACCTACCGATCTCGATCCCGTCCAGAGGATCGATCGAGCGGTCCAGCCAGCCCAGGCGCCAGGCGAGCTTGCGCATCGCAGCCATGGCGCCGCGCAGGTCCTCCTTGCCGCGCGCCGAGTGCAGTGTCTTGGAGGCGTGCTCCATCACCTTGCGGCTGTGCTCGATGCGCCACTTTGCGACAGGGACGTCGCCGATCGCCGGGAGAATGTGTGCCTGGAGGTGCGACTCTCGGTTTTGGATCGTCCGGATGGCTTTACTCCGGAGGTGACTGTCCTCGACGTACTTTTCGCCCAGAGCCTCGATCGTCTGGGTCGCCTTCTCGCGGGCGCTGGACGGAGTGGCGCGCTCGGTGTCGAGCGCCGCCTCGGCTTGCGCGAAGATCTGACGCGCTTCGTCCTCACTGGCGGCGCGCCGCAGGACTCGCTTCCACGGCCCGCCCTCACCTGCCGGCGCCTTGAACAGCACTTGGTAGCCCGAGCCGTCGGCGGTTCGGTACAGGCGTACCCGCCATGGCTTGCGTCCGGTCTCGAGCCGGCGCTCCTTGCCCTGCATGAGCAGCGTCGACCGCGAGTGAGTAGCCATCTGCCGCTCCCTCCTAGGCTGGGCACAGCGGATCCCGAGACAGCCTCATCATACGACGGATCTGCACTGAATATGTATCACGAATATGTATCACTAAGATCAAAGTGATACACGTGCCACTCGTTAGGAGTCATGGGAAATGGCCAACCGCCTCGCCTCGGCAACGAGTCCATATCTGCTCCAGCACGCTCAAAATCCGGTGGATTGGTGGGAGTGGGGGCCGGAAGCGTTCGCCGAGGCGAAGCGCCGTGATACACCAGTCTTGCTCTCTGTCGGCTACTCTGCCTGCCACTGGTGCCACGTGATGGCGCACGAGTCGTTCGAGGACGAGGCCACCGCGTCGTACCTCAACGAGCACTTCGTGAGCATCAAGGTCGACCGTGAGGAGCGCCCCGACGTCGACGCGGTCTACATGCAGGCAACCACCGCGATGACCGGCCAGGGCGGCTGGCCGATGACCTGTGTGCTCGACCACGAAGGAGCGCCGTTCTTCGCCGGCACCTACTTTCCCGACCAGCCGCGGCACGGGCAACCGGCCTTCCGGCAGGTGCTGGGCGCGCTGTCCGAGGCGTGGTCGGCGCGGCCCGACGAGGTGAGCCGGGTGGCCGCAAGCATCCGTCAGCACCTGGCGGGCGCACACGTCCCGTCGGGTTCGGACCCGGTGGACGCCTCGGTGCTGGACCAGGCTGTGGCCGCGATGGGGCCCGACTTCGACGCCGTGAACGGCGGCTTCGGGACTGCCCCGAAGTTTCCGCCGTCGATGAGTCTGGAGCTGCTGCGGCGGTACGCCGGGAGGACGGGGTCCGAGCATGCGACCCGGATGTTGGACCAGACCTGTGCCGCGATGGCCCGCGGGGGCATCTACGACCAGCTCGCCGGCGGCTTCGCGCGCTACTCCGTCGACCAGGCCTGGGTAGTGCCGCACTTCGAGAAGATGCTCTACGACAACGCCCAGCTGGTCGGGCTCTACGCCCGCTGGGGCGGGGAGCTCGGCGACCGGGTGGCGCGCGAGACGGCCGACTTCATGATCCGGGAGCTCGGCACCGCCGAAGGTGCGTTCGCCTCCGCACTCGACGCCGACAGCCTCGATGCTCATGGGAGGCACCGCGAGGGTGCGTTCTACGCCTGGACGCCGGCCCAGCTCGACGAGGTGCTCGGTGCGGACGCCAACTGGGCCGCCGCGCTGCTCTCGGTCACGTCGCAGGGGACGTTCGAGGAGGGTGCCTCGACGCTGCAGCTGCGCCAAGACCTGGCTGACCCCCCCGACGTCACGCGTTGGGCCTCGGCCCGGGCCCGGCTGCTCGCGGCCCGGGAGGCCCGTGAGCGACCGGCCCGCGACGACAAGGTGGTTGCCGCCTGGAACGGGCTGGCGGTCTCCGGGTTGCTCGACACCGGGCTGCGACTCGACCTGCAGGAGTACGTCGACGTGGCGCTCCGTTGCGCGTCGTACGTCTGGCAGGTGCACTGGGTCGACGGTCGGCTGCGTCGGGTCTCGCGGGACGGTCTGGTCGGCACGCCCGCCGGGGTGCTGGAGGACTACGGCTGCCTCGCCACGGCGTACGTCGAGCTGGCTGCCGCTACTGCCGACAGCACCTGGCTGGAGCGTGCTCGAGCCCTGCTCGACGTGGCCGTCGGGCACTTCGCTACCGGTGACGGCGGGTTCTTCGACACCGCCGACGACGCCGAGGCGTTGGTCGCCCGGCCGCGGGACCCCGGCGACAACGCCAGCCCGTCTGGGCTGTCCTCCCTGGTGCACGCACTGGTCGGTTACGCGGCCCTGACCGGATCCGGGGAGCACCGCGACCTCGCCGAGCGGGCGCTGAGCTCGGTGGTCGAGATCGCCCGACGAGCACCGCGGTTCGCCGGCTGGTCGTTGGCTGCCGCGGAGGCCGCGCTGAGCGGCCCCGTGGAGATCGCGGTCGTGGGCGCGGCCGCAGACCCGGTCCGCGCCGAGCTCGCCCGGGTGGCCCGGCAGCACGCCACCGCGGTGGTCGTCGTCGCGGAGCCGGGCACGACCGGCATCCCGCTGCTCGAGGGCCGCGACCTGGTCGACGGGGGCGCCGCGGCGTACGTCTGCCGGCAGCTGGTCTGCGAGCGTCCGGTCACCGCGTCCGATGAGCTGCGCGCCGCCCTGGGGCGCGAGGAACGGTGAGAGCCAGGCGCGCTACGGCGTCGGCGTACCGCTGGGGGTCGGTGGCGCGCTGGCGGACGGCAGACCGCTCGGGGACGGTGATGGTGACGGCGTCGGCGTCGGCGTGGATGTCGGGGTTGGCGTAGGCGTTGGTGTTGGCGTCGGTGTGCTGGTTCCCGGCGGCACGCTCGGCGTTGTCGAGCTGCTGACGGGGGGCGACTTGCTGGGGTGCGGTGTCGGCGACTTGGCCGGCGTCCCGCTCCGGGGTCGGGACGGGCCTCCGTGGAAGACGTCGGAGACCGTGGTGCGCGAGGAGCCGTCGAGCGACCGGCCGGTGAGCAGCTCGGTGCCGGTCACGACCAGGGTGGTGATCACGAAGAAGACAGCGGCCGTGAGGGCAACGGACTTCCAGGTGACCCGTCTCCAGATCGACGGGGTGGCCTCATCGACCGCCTCCTCGATCTGTTCGGTGTCCGCGCCCGGGAGCTTGCGGATCGCAGCCTGTGACCGGGTCCGGCCGGCACGGGCCATCACCTCGCGGGCCTTGAGCAGGTCACGCGCCCGGATCAGCTCCCGGGTACGACGCAGGGACTGGGTGTAGAGCGACCCGGCGACCGCCGAGATCAGGCTGGCCGCGGCGGCACCGACGACCGTTCCGGCCACGCCCAGGCGGGAGCCCAGGACGGCAGCGGTAGCCGCAGCCGCGGAGCCTCCGACCAGCTGGGTGGCGGAGAGTCCGAGGACCGGCTTGCGCTTGTCACTGTCGTTCTCAGGCATCAAGACTTCTGGGTAGCGGGTGGGCACTCTCAAGGTACGACGAACGCGGGCGCCCGATCGTTGCCGATCTGCTCCGGACGTGAGGGATGACACGTCGTCCGGATCGGACCTCGTGCCCGGCTTACCGCAGCTGGTAGGTGGCGATCGAGGCGGCGACGTAGTGGCAGGTGAACGCGGCGATCGTGAAGGTGTGGAACACCTCGTGGAACCCGAACCAGCCGGGGAACGGGTTGGGCTTCTTCAACCCGTAGACGAGGCCGCCGATCGTGTAGAGGCCGCCGCCCACAGCTATCAGCGTGATCACCGCGGTGCCGCCGCTGACGCTGAAGTCGTGGGCGTAGAAGATCGCGGCCCAGCCCAGCGCGACGTAGATCGGGATGTAGAGCCAGCGCGGTGCGCCGATCCAGAAGATCCGGAAAAGCACGCCCAGGATCGCGCCGCTCCACACGATGACCAGCAGGGTCGCCCGTTCGGTGCCTCTAAGCAGGATCAAGGTGAAGGGGGTGTAGGACCCGGCGATCAGGAGGAAGATGTTGGAGTGGTCGAAGCGGCGCAGGAACGCCCACACCTTCGGCGACCAGGTGCCGCGGTGGTAGATCGCAGACACGGTGAACAGCAGCAACGCCGTACCGGTGAAGATGGACGAGCCGATCCGGGTCGTGGCGGTGGGGGAGAGGGCGACCAGCACGATGCCTGCCGCCAGGGCGAGCGGGGTGGTCACGGCATGCATCCAGCCCCGGAGCCTGGGCTTGACTTCCTCGACCTTGTCCCGGACGGCATCGGCCGCATCGGCGGCTGTGCGCCGAACCTGGCTGCCTTCCATCTCGACAACTTAGCCACCCGTAGGTTGGCCGACCAACGCGCAGGTCCGGGATACCACTCAACTCGGTGAGTAAAGTCCACACACGTGGCGGACTGGAAGCGCGGACTGCGGCGGGTGCTCTACCCGGCCTACGAGGCGCGCGTGGTCCGTCGCCTTCCCGCTGACCGGATGCCGAAGCACATCGGCGTGATGCTCGACGGCAACAGGCGCTGGGCGAAGTCGGTCGGCCGCGACACGGCACACGGTTACCGCGCCGGCGCCGCGAACATCGAGCCGCTGCTCGGCTGGTGCGAGGAGGTCGGCGTCGAGGTCGTCACCCTGTGGCTGCTCTCGACCGACAACCTGAACCGTCCTCCGGGCCAGCTGGAGGGACTGTTGGGGATCATCGAAGGGGCCGTCGCGACGCTGGCAGAGGAGCGTCGCTGGCGGCTGCACCCGGTGGGCGCCCTCGATCTGTTGCCTTCGGCGACTACTGAGAGGCTCAAGGAGGCTGCGGAGTCGACCCGTGACGTCGATGGAATGCTGGTCAACATCGCAGTCGGGTACGGCGGTCGCCGGGAGATCGCCGACGCCGTGCGATCCCTGCTGCAGGAGCAGGCCGGCAAGGGGATGACGCTCGAGGAGCTGGCCGAGGTCATCGACGTCGACCACATCTCCGAGCACCTCTACACCAAGGGTCAGCCCGACCCCGACCTGGTGATCCGTACCTCCGGCGAGCAGCGGCTCGGAGGCTTCCTGCTCTGGCAGAGCGCGCAGAGTGAGTTCTACTTCTGCGAGGCCTACTGGCCGGACTTCCGCCGCGTCGACTTCCTCCGCGCGGTCCGGGCGTACGCCGAGCGCGAGCGCCGGTACGGTTCCTGAGCAGCGAGCGCCAGCGAAGCGCGTCGAAGGGCGGTTCCTGAGCCCTTCGACGCGCACTTCGCAAGCTCAGTGCTGCTCAGGACAGGCAGCGAGCGCACCGGGGTTCATCAGGTGTCCCGCGTGTCGTCACGATTCCCCGGGACCTGTCGTCGTACGTTGCGAGTGTCGGCGGGCGGGGAAGCCTGCCGATCCGGGAGGCAGAGCCGTGACTCTTCACGACCACAGCACCGGAGGCCGGCACTCAGGTCTCCAGCCCACCGGTCCGTGCTTCACCAGCATGGACCGGGGCGCTGAGTGCGTGCGCCGGCCCACGAGGGGATAGTCGTGGACACACCCGGCGTCGACAAGCCCGGCACCAGACGGACCTACGTGCTCGACACCAGCGTGCTGCTGGCCGACCCGGGCGCACTACGCAGGTTCGAGGAGCACGAGGTGGTGCTCCCGGTGGTCGTGATCACCGAGCTGGAGGCCAAACGGCACCACCCGGAGCTGGGCTACTTCGCGCGTTCGGCGCTGCGCGCGCTGGACGAGCTGCGGGTCGTCAACGGGCGACTCGACGAGCCGGTCCCGATCTCGGACCTCGGCGGCACCCTGCGCGTCGAGCTGAACCACACCGACTCGAGCTCGCTGCCCTCGGGTTTCCGGCTCGGCGACAACGACACCCGGATCCTCTCTGTGGCCAACAACCTGGCCAGTGAGGGTTGCGCGGTCACCCTGGTCTCCAAGGACCTGCCGATGCGGATCAAGGCCTCGGCTGTGGGTCTGGACGCCGAGGAGTACCGCGCCGAGCTGGCCCACGAGTCCGAGAACGGCTGGACCGGGATGACCGAGGTCGACGTCACGGCCGCCGACGTCGACACGTTGTACGCCGAGGGTGTCCTCGACCTCGACGAGGCTCGCGACCTGCCGTGTCACACCGGTCTGGTGCTGCTCTCCGACCGGGGCAG
>JBBSVL010000109.1:0-8220 GCA_038233595.1 Propionibacteriales bacterium
ATGCCGGGCGCAGTGCCCCGGTCATGTCCTCGACGGACGACGCCTGCCCACCTACTCGCTCCGTGGAAACCCCAGATCCAGCCCCGCATGCGAAGGGTCCAGCCACCGACTCGTGACCACCTTCCCCTTGGGGAAGAAGTGGACGCCCTCGACCCCGTGCGCATGGGTGTCGCCGAACAACGACGACTTCCAGCCGCCGAACGAGTAGTAGGCCATCGGCACCGGGATCGGCACGTTGATGCCGACCATGCCGACCTCGACCTCGTTCTGGTAGCGCCGGGCCGCTCCCCCGTCATTCGTGAAGATCGCGGTGCCGTTGCCGTAGGGGTTGGCGTTGACCAGCGCCAGCGCCTCGTCGTAGGACGCAGCGCGCAGCACCGAGAGCACCGGCCCGAAGATCTCGTCGGTGTAGACCGACATCGACGGCGTCACGTGGTCGAAGAGCGTGGGACCGAGCCAGTAGCCGTCGACCGGGCCGGCCGGCTGCACCGACCGGCCGTCGACCACGAGCCTGGCTCCCTCGGCGACGCCGGCGTCGAGGTAGCCGGCGACCTTGTCGCGGTGGGCGGCCGTGACCAGGGGACCCATGTCCGGCTCGTCGGCCGCGGACCCGTCACCGGTGCGCAGCTTCTCCATCCGGGACACGATCCGCTCGACCAGGTCGTCCCCGACCGGGTCGACGACGACGAGCGCGGAGACCGCCATACAGCGTTCCCCGGCGGAGCCGAAGCCGGCGTTCACCGCGGAGTCGGCGGCCAGGTCGAGGTCGGCATCGGGCAGGACCACCATGTGGTTCTTCGCGCCGCCGAGAGCCTGCACCCGTTTGCCGTGCGCCGTACCTGTCTCATAGACGTACCGCGCGATCGGCGTCGACCCGACGAACGAGACGGCCTTCACAGCGTCATGGGTGAGCAGTGCGTCGACGGCCTCCTTGTCGCCGTGCACCACCGAGAACACTCCTGCGGGCAGGCCAGCATCGGCCCAGCAGCGGGCCAGGAAGTCAGCGGTCGACGGGTCCTTCTCGCTGGGCTTGAGGATCACCGCGTTGCCGGCGGCGATCGCGACCGGCACGAACCACAGCGGCACCATCGCCGGAAAGTTGAACGGCGAGATCACCGCAACGACGCCGAGCGGCTGGCGCAGCGAGTACACGTCGACCCCGGTGGACACCTGGGAGCTGAAGCCACCCTTGAGCAGGTGCGGCATTCCACAGGAGAACTCGACCACCTCGAGCCCGCGGGACACCTCGCCGAGGGCGTCCGAGTGCACCTTGCCGTGCTCGGCGGTGATGATCGTCGCGACCTCGTCCTTGCGGGCGTTGAGGATCTCGCGGAACGCGAACATCACCTGGGTACGGCGCGTGAGTGACGTGGCCGCCCACCCCTTGCCGGCCTCGGCTGCGGCGAGCACCGCGGAGTCGACAACCTCCGCGGAGGCGAACGCGACCTGCCCGCTGGTCTCCCCGGTGGCCGGGTTGTAGACGTCGCCGACGCGGGCGGGCTCCCCCGTCCACGGCTCACCGGCGATCCAGTGGTTCAAGAGGTCAGTCATCCTTGCTCCTTCATGAGTCGAACCCCAGTCCGAGGCGGTCCATCGTGCGCAGCCACAGGTTCTCCCTGCCATTGTTCGCATCTGCCCGGGCCAGTGACCACCGGGTGGCCTGCACGCCAGCCCACCGCAGCGGCTCGGGCGGGAACGGGACCGGCCGCTCCCGTACCATCGCCAGCCTGGTCCGTGGCGTGTCCGCCCCGGCCAGCAGGTCGAGGAGCACGTCGCCGGCGAACCGGGTCGCGCCCACGCCTAGCCCGGTGAACCCGAGCGCGTAGCCGACGCGGCCGGCCATCGCAGTGCCGTAGAACGCGGCGAAACGGGTGCAGGTGTCGATCACCCCGCCCCAGGTATGGGTGAACCGGAGTCCCTCGAGCTGGGGGAACGTCGTGAAGAAGGTGCCGGCCAGCGTCTCGAAGGTCTCCCGGCGTTGGTCGTACTCCGGCCGGATGGCGTTGCCGTAGTGGTAGATCGCGTCGTAGCCGCCCCACAGGATGCGTCCGTCGCGGGTGGTGCGCGAGTAGTGGAACTGGTTGCCCGAGTCGGAGACTCCTTCGCGGCCGGCCCAGCCGATCGCGGCGCGCTGCTCGGCACTGAGCGGCTCGGTCATCAGCGCGTAGTCGTAGACCGGCACCGTCATCAGTCGGAGCCGACGCAGCAGCGGCGGGAACGCGTTGGTCGCGAGAACCACCCGGCCGGCTCGGACTGCGCCGGCGGGGATGGCCACCCGCACACCGTCGCCGTCCCCGGAGAGGCCGGTGACCATGGTCTGCTCGGCGATCCGGACGCCCGTTGCCAGGCAGGCCTCGCGCAGCCCCCAGGCCAGCCGGGCCGGCTCGACCAACGCCGAGTCCGGGTCGTGCAGGGCGGCCAGGAAGGTCGGCGAGTCCACCAGCGCGCGCACGGCCTCCTGGTCCAGCCAGGTGGCGTCGATGCCACGTCGGCGCATCTCGTCGTACTCCTCCCGGACGCCGGACACCTGGTGCGGCTCGGTCGCCACCCCCAGCGTGCCGGCCCGCAAGAAGTCGCAGTCGATCGCGTGCTGGGTGATCGTGCGCTCGATGCCGGCCAGGTTCTCCCGGCCCATCGCGGTCAACGTGTCGAGCTCGGCCGGCCAGCGAGACAGCCCGTTGCCGAACCCGTGGGTCAGGCTGGCCTCGCAGAACCCGCCGTTGCGGCCGCTCGCCGCGTGCCCGCAGGTCTTTCCCTCGAGCAGCAGCACGTCGCGGCCGGGGCTCCGCTCCTTGGCCAGCAGTGCGGTCCACAGCCCCAGGTAGCCACCGCCCACGACCACCAGGTCGGCCGAGTCGGACGCCTCGAGCGGGTCGAGCGGATCGGGCCGGGCCGGGTCGTCGAGCCAGAACGGCGTGGCAGCCGCGTCGCCCAGTGCAGACACACAGGACGCACGGGTGGCCGACATGGATCGAGCCTCGCACAGGGTGCACCCGCGAGACAAACGAATCCGTCGCGAACAGCCACATTGACAACGTAATAGCGCGCTTTGCGTCGTCGAAACCATCCGTTCCGACGCTCGCGGGCGGACAGAAGACTTGCCGTGCGCGCCCCGAGGCACCACCATCTACTCATGACCGACACGAGCGACCACGTCCGTCCGGCGGGGCGCTCGGCGATCGACGACGTCTCCAAGGCGATCATCGAGCAGCTGCAGCAGGACGGACGGCGCTCCTACGCCGCGGTCGGCAAGGCGGTCGGGCTCTCCGAGGCCGCCGTCCGGCAGCGGGTCCAGCGACTCACCGAGAGTGGCGTGATGCAGATCGTCGCCGTCACCGATCCGCTCCAGCTCGGCTTCGCCCGCCAGGCGATGATCGGGATCGACGTGGAGGGAAGCCTGGAGCCGGTGGCCGACGCGCTCGTGAAGCTGGACGAGGTCGACTACGTGGTGATGACCGCCGGCGGCTTCGACATCCTGTGCGAGGTGGTCTGCGAGAGCGACGCACGGCTGCTGGAGCTGCTCTCCACCCGGATCCGGGTGGTACCGGGGGTCCGCCGCACGGAGACCTTCATGTACCTCAAGCTGGCCAAGCAGACCTACTCCTGGGGTGTCCGCTGAGGACTGGGCACGGGTCGCTGTGGCGGGAGACCGCCGACGACGACCTCACCCCCAGACCAGCGCTCGACGGCTCCACGTCCTACGACGTGGTGGTGGTGGGCGCCGGACTCACCGGGTTGTGGACGGCCTACTACCTGCGGCGGGCCGACCCGAGCCTGCGGGTGGCCGTGCTGGAGGCCGAGGTCGCCGGGTTCGGTGCTTCTGGCCGCAACGGCGGCTGGTGCAGCGCGCTGTTCCCGACCCCGTGGGACGCCCTGGTCAAGGCCTCCTCGGCCGGGGAGGCGCTGCGTCTCCATCGCGCGATGGCAGACACGGTGCGCGAGGTCGGCAGGGTCACCGAGACCGAAGGTATCGACGCGCACTACCGGCGCGGTGGCACCGTCACCGTGGCGCGGACCCCGGTCCAGCTGGAACGGGCCAGGGAGTCGGTGGCCACGGCACACGCCCGCGGCTTCACCGAGGACGACGAGCGCCTGCTCGGCCGCGACGAGGCCCGCGGGCTGCTCGGTGCCGACAACGTGCTCGGCGCGGCCTTCACCCCGCACTGCGCGGCGCTCCATCCGGCCCGGCTGGTGCGTGGGCTGGCCCGGGTGGTCGAGGCATCCGGCGTGCCGGTCTTCGAGCAGACCCGGGTGCGGGAGATCCGGCCCGGCGCCGCAGTCACCGATGGCGGCACGGTGCGTGCCGAGGTGGTGGTCCGGGCCACTGAGGGCTACACGCCGCGGCTGGCGGGTCTCTCCCGCGCGATCGTGCCGGTCTACTCGCTGATGGTGGCCACCGAGCCGCTCGACGACGCCACCTGGGCCTCGATCGGGCTGGCGGACCGGCCGACCTTCTCCGACGGCCGGCACCTGGTCATCTACGGCCAGCGCACCGCCGACGGCCGGCTGGCGTTCGGCGGCAGGGGTGCGCCCTACCACTTCGGCTCACGCATCAGGGCGTCGTACGACGAGGAGCCGCGGGTCTTCCGCGACCTTCGCGACACCCTGCGTGACCTGCTCCCCCAGCTGCACGACGTCCGGTTCACCCACGCCTGGGGCGGCGCGCTCGGCATCGCCCGAGACTGGGCGGCCTCCGTCGGCCTGGACCGCGAGACCGGGCTGGCCTGGGCCGGGGGCTACGTCGGTGACGGGGTGGCCACCACGAACCTCGCGGGCCGCACCCTCGCCGACCTGGTCACCGGAGCAGACAGCGACCTGGTCTCGCTCTCCTGGGTGGACCACCACAGCCGCAGCTGGGAGCCGGAACCGTTGCGCTGGCTGGGGATCAACGTGGGGCTCCGCGCGATGACCCTTGCCGACGCGGAGGAGCGCCGCACCGGCCGGCCGTCCCGGATCGCCCGGCTGATGGCGCCTCTGATCGGCGGCCACTGAGCAGTCCTTGTACACGCCGACGGCTCGCGGAGCGCATGATGGCGTGGTGCGCCGCGTCCTGAGCCTCCTCGTCGTTCCGCTGCTCGCGCTCTCGGCCTGCGGCAGCGCCGACTCGACCGGTCCGCGGGCCGGCGGCGGGCACCTCGCCAGCTGGCCGACGTACCACCGGACCAGCGACCGTGCGGGACACGTCGCCACGGCGCCCACCGGCCCGCTGCAACACGCCTGGACCAAGGATCTGAACGGGGCGGTGTACGGCGAGCCGCTGGTGATCGGCTCGACCCTGGTGGTGGCGACCGAGCAGAACTACGTCTACGGTCTGGACGCCCGGACCGGGCAGCAGCGCTGGCGGGTCCGGCTCGGTCAACCTGCGCCGGGGAGCGAGCTGCCGTGCGGGAACATCGACCCGCTCGGGGTCACCGGCACCCCGGCGTACGACGCCCGGACCGGTTCGGTCCTCGTGGCCGCCGAGACCCGCGGCGGACACCACACGCTCTGGGCGGTCTCGCCCAAGGACGGTGAGCGCCGCTGGCACCGGAGCCTGGACACCCAGACCCCCCGCGACGCGAAGGCAGAACAGGAGCGCGGCGCGCTGCTGGTCTCCGGCAAGCGCGTGTTCACGGCCTTCGGTGGCCTGGACGGCGACTGCGCCAACTACGTCGGATACGTGACGTCGGCGCCGACGTCCGGCAAGGGAGCGATCCACAGCTACGCGGTGCCCACGGCCCGGGAGGCGGGCATATGGGCTCCGCCCGGACCGGTGCTCGGCCCGGAGGGACACGTCTACGTGGCCAGCGGCAACGGCGCCGAGGTCAAGGGCAGGTGGGACAAGAGCGACTCGGTCACCGAGCTGTCCTCGGTGCTGCTCCGGCCGTTGTCCGTGTTCGCACCCGCGTCATGGAAGAACGACAACGCCCGCGACCTCGACCTCGGTTCGATGTCACCGGTGATGGTGCCCGCGGTCAGGCGCATCGTGATCGCGGGCAAGCGCGGCACGGTCTACCTGCTCAGGCCCACGTTCGGCGGCGTAGGGTCCGCGCTCGCGCGGGTCGGCGGCTGCCACGCCTTCGCAGGCGCGGCCGTGACCGGACACACCGTGCTGATGCCGTGCAAGGGCGAGGGCGCGATCCGGGCGCTCACGGTCGGTACGTCGTCCCTGCACTGGGCGTGGACGGCCAAGGGCATCTACTCCTCCCCCGTCATCGCCGGCAACCGGGTCTACGTCGCCGACCAGGGCAGTGGTGATCTGGTGGTGCTGCGACTCTCCGACGGGAAGGTCGTCGACCGGCACCACGCCGGCTCGTTGCCGCACTTCTCCTCGCAGGTGGTGTCCGGTGACTGGGTGTTCGTGCCGACGCTGAGCGGGGTCACCGCGTTCCGGGGCTCCTGAGGTCTCGACCAACCGCTGGTCGAGCAGCGAGCGTTAGCGCTTGTCCTGCGCGTCGAGCGCCAGCGCTTGTCCTGAGCAGCGAGCGCCAGCGCTTGTCCTGAGCAGCGAGCGCCAGCGAGCGCGTCGAAGGGAGCGCGTCGAGACCACCGCGTTAGATCGCCGGGTCTCGACGCCGGGCGCAGAACGCCCTGCTCGACCAGCAGGATCAGGGCTGGCTGACCTCGATCTCCCCGTCGGCGTACCACTTGCGGATCACCTTCTTGTCGAACTTGCCCACCGAGGTCCGCGGCACCTGCTCGATGAACGCCCAGGCGTCGGGCAGCTGCCACTTGGCGAAGTCCTTGGCCAGGAACGCCTTCAGCTCCTCGGGGGTCACGCTCGCGCCCTGACGGAGTACGACGGAGGCCAGCGGGCGCTCCTGCCACTTCTCGTCGGGGATGCCGATGACCGCGGCCTCGAGCACGTCCTCGTGTCCCATCAGGGCGTTCTCCAGGTCGACCGAGGAGATCCACTCGCCACCGGACTTGATCACGTCCTTGGACCGGTCTGTCAGCGTGATGTAGCCCAGCTCGTCGAGCATCCCCACGTCACCGGTGCGTAGCCAGCCGTCGTGGAACTTCTCCTCCACCTCGGGGTCGTCGGATTTGTAGTAGCCGGCGGTGACCCACGGGCCCCGGACCTCCAGCTCACCGACCGACTTCCCGTCGCGGGCCTGGGTCTCGCCGTCGTCGCTCACGGTGCGGCCCTCGACGCCGCAGAGCAACCGCCCCTGGCTGCCGCGGTAGCGCCACGCCTCATCACCCTCTGCGCCGAGCGGCACCATGCCGGCGGACGCGACTGGTGAGGTCTCCGTCATCCCCCAGGCCTGTCGGACCAGGAGCCCGTGCCGCTCCTGCAGTGCCTTCTGCAGGCTCACCGGCACGGCCGAGCCGCCGCACAGGATCAGCCGCAGCGAGTCCAGCTCCACGTCGTCGTGCGCGTCGAGGTAGCCGAGCACGTCGTTCCAGACGGTGGGTACGGCGCCGGACACGGTGGGCCGACTCTCGTTGATGAACCGCACCAGTGGCTCGGCCTGCAGCCACCGGTCCGGCATGCACAGGGAGGCGCCACTCATCAGCGCGGCGTAGGCCAGGCCCCAGGAGTTCGCGTGGAACATCGGCACGATCGGCAGCACCCGGTCCTCGAAGGACAACCCCGCCACCGAGCCGGTGCAGATGGCCTGGGAGTGCAGCCAGCACGACCGGTGGCTGTAGACGACACCCTTCGGGTTGCCCGTGGTGCCGCTGGTGTAGCACATCGCGGCGGCGTCCTGCTCGTCGACTTCTGGCCAGTCGAAGGTGTCCTGCTGGTCGGCCAGCAGGTCGTCGTACAGCAGGATCTCCTTGCCCGACGCGCGCAGCGCGTCGAGGTCGGAGGCCGCCGCTTCCGGCCCTGCGACCAGGACATGGGTCACCGTCTCCAGCTTCGGTAGCTGCTTGACGAACAGCTCGACGAGTGAGTCGTCGACGACCACGACCTTGTCCTCGGCGTGGTTGGCGACGTAGACGAGCTGCTCGGGGAAGAGCCGGATGTTCAGCGTGTGCAGCACCGCGGCCATCGACGGGATCGCCAGGTAGGCCTCGAGGTGCTCAGCGTTGTTCCACTGGAAGGTGCCGACCCGGTCGTCGCCGGTGACACCCAGCGAGCGCAGCCCGTTGGCCAGCTGCGCGGCCCGCCTGCCCACGTCGGCGTACGACGAGCGGCGGGAGCCGTCGGCGGTGGCTGTGACCACCTCGGAGTCGGGGTGTACCTGCGTCCCGTGCTTCATCAGCGAGCCGATGGTGAGCTGGGCGTCCTGC
>JBBSVL010000110.1:0-8187 GCA_038233595.1 Propionibacteriales bacterium
CACGTTCGGCCGCGTGCAGCAGCATCTGGATGCTGGACAGGCCCTGTGCCACGGTGTCGTGGATCTCCCGGGCCAGCCGCGACCGTTCGGCAAGTACACCGGACTCGTGCTCGGTCGCCGCCCGCCTGTCCCTGGTCGCGACCAGGTCCGCCATCAGGCGTTCACGTTCCGCAGCCTCCCTGGCCACGGACTGGTAACCCAGCCCGATGACCACCGCCACGCCGGCTCCGACCAGTGGACCCACCACTCCGCCTACGCTCCACCGCCATGCGGGCCCAGGGCCAGGATCGAGACGCCGACTGCGACGAGGACCGCCAGCGTGCCCCATCGCCGCCCAAGGACGTGCAGGTACAGGAAGAACAGCGGGAACACCAGGTAGGCGGCGTCGGGGGTCAGCCAGACCAGGCACACCCACTCGACGGAGAGCCCGAGCAGCCACAGGTAGCTCGGCAGCCGCCTGTCGTCGGATCCGTGCCGCGCGACGTACCCACCGAAGCCGTAGGTCAGCAGCAGGAGCACCGCGAGCGCGACGACGTCGCCGCTCGCGGGCACTGCGCCGACCCAGTGGATCCGGCACGTCCAGCCTGCTGGCGGTCGCGGCCACGTTGATCCTCCCCGACTCGGGGCGGGTGCTGATCGGCGACGTGGACGTAGCGCGGCTCAGTCCGGCAGCGGCCAGCAACGTACGACGAGACCACGTCGGCATCGTCTTCCACCAGTCGAACCTGCTACCCGCCCTCACCGCGCAGGAACAGCTCACGGTGATGAACGAGCTCGGGAGAGCCGGAAGCCGGTCGCGCCGGAAGGAGACCGCCGCGCGCTCCGCCGAGATGCTCGACGCCGTCGGGCTCGCCGGCCACGGGGACAATCGGCCGCACCAGCTCTCGGGCGGCGAACGCCAGCGGGTCAACATCGCCCGGGCACTCATGAACGCCCCCAGCGTCCTGCTCGTCGACGAGCCCACCAGCGCACTGGACCAGGAACGCGGCGCCAGCATCATCGACCTGATCCTGCGCCTGACCAGCGAGCTGGACACGTCCACGCTCCTGGTCACGCACGATTTGGCGCACCTGTCGCGAATGCACGCCAGCCTGAACATGGTCGACGGACAGCTCAGCGAGCCGACCACGATGAGGTCCGAGGCAGTGTCCGTGTGACGGGGTGCCGGAGCCGGGCTCAGCCCCAGCGACGGGTGCGGGCAAGAAGTGCAGCCACGGCGGCGACGCCGGCGGTCGACGTACGCAGCACCGAGGAGCCGAGCCGCACCGGCTCCGCGCCCGTGACAGCGAAGGCGGCCAGCTCGGCGTCGGAGATCCCGCCCTCGGGACCCACCACCACCACGATCGTGCCGCGGCCCGGGATCGGCAGGTTGCCGATCGGACCCGACGCGGCCTCGTGCAGCACTACCGGCACCGACGCGTCGGCCAGAAGGGCGGCGACTGTCTCGGTCGAGGCCGGCTCGGTCACCTCCGGGAAGTGCGCACGACGGGCCTGCTTGGCTGCCTCACGGGCGGTGACACGCCACTTCGCCAGCGACTTGGCCGCGCGGTCACCACGCCACACGCTGACACAACGCTCGGCTGACCACGGCACGATCACGTCGACGCCGACCTCGGTCAACATCTCGACGGCGAGCTCGGCGCGTTCACCCTTCGGGATCGCCTGCACGACGGTGACGCGCGGTTCCTCGGCCGGGTGAACCTCCCGCTCGTCCACCCGGGCGGTCAACGTCGAGCCACCGGTCTCCGAGTGTGCGTGTTCGACGGTGCAGGTCGCGGTGGCGCCCCTGCCGTCGGTCAGCACGATCTGCTCACCGACCCGGGTCCGTCGTACGACGGTGGCGTGGCGGCCCTCGTCACCGCCCAGCTCGACCTCGGCTCCGACCTCGAGGCGCGCCGTACGCTCGTGGACGAAGAAGGGCAAGCTCATTTGAAGACATTCTTGAACTTGCCGAGAACCGACTTGTGGGCCGGCTCGATCTGGCCGTCGGGAGACTCCTCGTTGCGCACCGCAGCCAGCTCGCGGAGCAGCTCCTCCTGCCTCTCGTCGATCTTCGAAGGTGTCTCCACGACGACAGTGACCACCAGGTTGCCGCGGCCCTGGCCGCGCAGGCTGGGCACCCCACGCCCCCGGATCACCTGCTCGGTGCCGGACTGGGTGCCGGGGCGGACGTCGAGGTCGAAGCTGGTCTCCAGCTCCGAGTCGCGGTCCGGGTCCTCGGACTTCAGGTCGGCCTCGAGCAGAGGCAGCTCGAGCGAGGTGCCGAGCGCAGCCGCGGTCATCGGGATGGTGACGTGACACAGCAGGTCGTTGGCCTGCCGGGTGAACGTGTCGTGCGGCTCCACCCGGATCTCGACGTACAGGTCTCCGGCCGGACCCCCACCGGGGCCGACCTCGCCCTGCTCGGCGAGCTGCACCCGGGTGCCGGTGTCGACGCCGCCGGGGATCTTCACGGTCAGGTCGCGACGCGAGCGGACCCGGCCGTCGCCCGCGCACTCGCGGCACGGCTCCGGGATCAGCTCGCCGTAGCCGCGGCACGCGGCACACGGTCGCAGGGTGCGTACCTCGCCGAGGAAGGACCGCTGGACCTGCTGCACCTCGCCACGCCCGTGGCAGGTCTCGCAGGTGATCGGTTGACTGCCGGGCGCAGCGCCCGAGCCCGAGCAGGTCGAGCACAGCACCGCGGTGTCGACCTTGAGCTCACGAGCCACCCCGAAGGCGGCGTCGGCGAGGGTGATGTCGAGCCGGACCAGGGCATCCTGACCGCGCCGCATCCGGGCGCGAGGACCGCGGCTCCCACCGGTCGCCTGGCCACCGAAGAAGGCGTCCATGATGTCGGTGAACGAGAAGCCGGCGCCCTGTCCGAAACCACCTTGGCCGCCGGCGGCGCGGAACGGGTCGCCGCCGAGGTCGTACATCCGGCGCTTCTCCGGGTCGGAGAGCACCTCGTAGGCGGCCGAGACCTCCTTGAACTTCTCCTGGGAGGCCGGGTCCGCGTTGACGTCGGGGTGGTACTGCCGAGCCAGCTTGCGGTAGGCCTTCTTAAGGGTCTCGGCGTCCGCGTCGTGGGCGACACCGAGGGTCTGGTACGGGTCCACTCAGTCCAACTTTCGGGGGATCAGGGCGTTCAGGCCTCGTCGAGGATGGTCGAGACGTAGCGCGCCACCGCGCGCACCGCCGCCATCGTGCCGGGGTAGTCCATCCGGGTCGGGCCCACGATGCCGAGGGCGGCAAGCGAGTCGGATCCGGGTCCGTAGCCGCTCGCGACGACCGAGGTCGAGGCCAGCTCCCGGAGCGGACCCTCGTGACCGATGCGCACGGTGACGGTCGAGGAGGTGCTGGCCTCACCGAGCAGCTTGAGAAGTACGACGTGCTCCTCGAGCGCCTCCAGCAAAGGTTTGAGCGAGGTGTCGAACGAGTCGCCGAACCGGGTCAGGTTCGCCGTACCCCCGACCACGACGCGCTCGTCGGAACGATGGTCCGACATCGCCTCCACCAGGGTGTCGGCCAGCTTGCGGGCGACCGGTCGCCGTTCCTCGGGGACCTCGTCCTCGAGCCGGGACAGCGCGGCACCCGCGTCGGCGATCCGTTCGCCGAACGTGGCCCGCTGCACCTTCGTGCGAAGGTCGGGCAGATCATCGTCGGCAAGCGCGTCCATGCCGAGGTCCACCACTCGCTGCTCGACCCGGCCGGTGCTCAGGATCAGCACCACCAGCAGCCGGTTCGGGGCCAGCGAGACCAGCTCGATGTGCCGCACGGTCGAGCCGGACAGGGTCGGGTACTGCACGATCGCAACCTGTCGGGTCAGCTGCGCCAGCAGTCGCACACTGCGCTGGACCACATCGTCGAGGTCGACGGCACCGACCAGGAACGACTCGATGGCACGCTTCTCGCCCGGCGTCATCGGCTTGATCCCGGCGAGCCGGTCGACGAACATCCGGTAGCCGGCATCGGTCGGCACCCGCCCGGCACTGGTGTGCGGCTGGGCGATCAGGCCCTCTTCCTCCAGCGCAGCCATGTCGTTGCGGATGGTGGCCGGGGAGACCCCGAGCCGGTGCCGCTCGACCAGCGCCTTGGAACCGACCGGCTCCTGGGTGGCCACGTAGTCCTGGACGATCGCCCGCAGCACGGAGAGCCTGCGCTCCTCCTGCATCGCGACCTCCTTGCTGGCACTCGACGGACCTGAGTGCCAAGCCTACTAGCGTGTCGCAGCCCCGGTCCCGCCCGGCTGACCGAACAGCAGGCAGTGGTCGCTGGCGACGCCGGGCAGCAGCGTGTCCCAGGCCAGGTAGGTCTCCCCGAGGAGCGTCAGATTCTGCGAGACCACCCGGGCGACGTCCCAGGCCAGCGGGGTGAACACGTCGCCCTGTGTGGTGTTGGCCACGTTGACCACGACGTGACCGCCCGGGACCAGCAGGTCGGCCACCTGGCCGAACACGTCCCCCAGCGCAGCCAGGTAGCTGTCGTAGTCCCCGGCGTCGACCTCGTAGCCCTGGAGCGGGTCCTCCGGGTGGTCGTTCGAGGTGAGGTACGGCGGGGAGGTCAGGCACAGGGTCACCGGCTCGTGCACGAGCTCGGTCAGCCGCCGGGCGTCCCCGCACAGCACCGAGGACCCCGCCCCGGTCCGGGACCGGATCTGCTCGACGCGGTCCGCGACCAGCTCGATCCCGATCGCGCGGCGCCCGAGTCGTTCGGCCACGACCAGGGTGGTCCCGTAACCGGCGAACGGGTCGAGCACCAGGTCGCCGGGCGAGGTCAGCTCCTCGATCACGCTGCGGGCTAGGGACTCGGTGAAGTGCACCAGCTCCTGGTCGTCCGGCGGTCGCTGGGCGAGGAGCTCGTCGACGCGCTGGATCATGTAGGGCCGCACAGCACCCATTCTGCCCAGCCGGGCGAGGCGCCGTAGCGTGGCTTCATGCCCGCCGTGCGTGACCTGCCCCGCGACACGGGGTTCACCGAGGTCGCGGACCGGGTCTGGGTGGCCCGGCACTCGTGGTTCGACGTCAACGTCAGTGTCGTCGCCGGGGACCGGGGCCTGCTGGTGATCGACACCCATGCCTCGGACCTGGCTGCCCGCGCCGTGATCGACGCGCTGCGCCGCTCGGTCGGCGGCGAGGTGGTGGCGGTGGTCAACACCCACGAGCACTTCGACCACGTCCTCGGCAACGGGGCCTTCCGCGCGGCGTACCCCGGCATCCCGCTGATCGCTCACGAGGAAGCGGCCGCCCGCACCGTCCCCGCAGGCGAGCGGATCGGGAAGCTGTACGACGCAGAGCCCGACGACCCGCACCGCGCGGAGGTGCAGGCGACGGTGATCGTGCCCGCCGACACCACGTTCTCCTCGGTCCATCTGGTCGACCTCGGCGACCGCGTCGTGGAGCTGGTCCACCCCGGGCTCGGGCACACCAGCGGTGACGTGGTGGCGCGAGTGCCGGACGCTGATGTGCTGTTCACCGGCGACCTGGTCGAGGAGTCGGCCGATCGTGGCGGCGTGCCGGGGTACGGCCCGGACTCACATCCGATGGCGTGGCCACTCACGCTCGACCTGGTGCTCGAGCTGGTCGGCGACGGCACCGTGGTCGTGCCCGGCCACGGCAACCCGGTGGACCGGGACTTCGTGCAGGAGCAGCGCAGCGCGATCGGGGTGGTCGCCAGCACGATCGGCGACCTGGCCGGACGCGGAGTGCCCGTCGACGAGGCGCTGGCGGCGGGCAAGTGGCCCTATCCGCGCGAGCATCTCGCCGACGCCGTACGTCGCGGATTCGCCGCGCTGCCCCAGTCGGCCAAACGCCTTCCGTTGATCTGAGCGGGCGAATTCCCACGGTCTGAATGTTTTTCGACGCTCCCCGTCGCAAATTCACGCCGGGCAGCGTGCAAGAACGTTCAGACCGTGGGAAATCGACACCCCTCAGCGCCACCGCCGGGCCGGCCGGAGCACCCAGGTTGCAAGAAGCACGAGGAAGATCAACCAGGGGGCGTGCAGGACGAAGACCAGCGGGATCACCAGCAGCAGCCAGGGCCGGAACGGACCCCGGTGGTGGCTGTGCCAGCGCTCGGCCGGGGGCCCGGAGACCGCGACCGCAGCCCGCGCCACCACGTTGCCGTGCGGGGCGGGCAGGTCGATGAACAACGGCGTCACGTCGGCCGACGTGCGGGCGGCCCACGCAAGCTCGGACCGCTCGACGTACTCCGCCTTGTCCAGGCGCCCGGTGGCGTAGTGCTCACCGAGTGCCTGGACGGCGGCCTCGCGGTCGCTGTCGGTGATTCGCCAGGAACCTCCGTCCGTGGGGCCGCCGGGCGTGCTCACTCCGGGTCGCCCTCTGCGAGGATCGTGTAGAGCTTGCGCCGCGTCTCCGCCAGCACGCCGGCGGCCTCGCCGACCTGCGCCGCGGTCCCGGTCGAGGCGACCTGCCAGACGGCGGACATGGTCTGGCCGATCACCTTGCGTAGGTCTCCGCCGTCGTCACCTTCGGCCTCCTCGGCGAACGGTGCCCACACGGCAGCCATCTCGTCGGGGTGCTCGGTGACGTAGGCGGTCCCGGCCTCGGTGAGCCGGAGGACCTTGCGTCCGGCGGCCTCCTCGGTGGTGATGACCAGGCCCTCGTCCTCGAGCTGCTGGATGGTCGGGTAGACCGACCCGGGGCTGGGCTTCCAGACCCCTCCCGTGCGCTCGGCGATCTGCTGGATCACCTGGTAGCCGTTCAACGGCTGCTCCTGTCCCTCGGTTGCCGCGAGCACGTCGAGGATCGCGGCGCGGACGTCACCACGACGGACCCGCGGACCACGCCCGCGTCCCCCGCCGGGCCCCCCGAACCCACCACCGAACCCACCACCGAACCCGCGGCCCCCGGCCTGGCCGAACATCTCGGCCACCCACGGCGGCGGACCGCCGTGACCGCGGGCGTGGCGGTCCCCGATGCCCGGGCCGAATCCGGGGCCGGCGTCCGGGACGAAGCCCGGACGGTTTCCTGCACTTCTGTTCACGTGTCTATGTCCCATCTCGGGACCTCCTTGGTTTCGGTTCGGCGCTCTCAGCTCCTTCTGAGCGAGTCACTCTCGATGTATTGACGATATATCGCGATGGTTCAAAGCGCAAGACCCCCGTTCCGCGCGCCGCTCCCACGGCCGACCCTCTCCCCCACCTACCGTGAGTCGGTGACCAACGACCGCTACGGGACCGACGTGCTGAACAGCGACTGGCGGGCTCCGCGACGCGGCCGGGCGGTCGAGATCGACGCCGACCTCGGCCTGGTGGTCGAGGAGGTCACCACCGACTGGTGTGGCGAGATCATCAAGGTCGAGCGCGACCTCGGCACCGTCACCCTGGAGGACCGCAGACACAAGCGGCGCTCGTTCCCGCTGGGCCCGGGCTTCCTGCTCGAGGGCGTGCCGGTGATCCTCGTCGCCCCCACTCGAAAGGGTCCGGTCCAGGAGACGCGTACGGCGTCAGGCTCGGTCGCCGTCCCGGGCACCGAGGCCCGCGTCGCCCGCGCCAGCCGGATCTTCGTCGAGGGCCGGCACGACGCCGAGCTGGTCGAGAAGGTCTGGGGCGACGACCTCCGGATCGAGGGTGTGGTCGTGGAGTACCTCGAGGGCATCGACGACCTCTCCGAGCATCTGCGCGACTTCCGCGCCGGTCCGGACCGCAAGGTCGGTGTCCTGGTCGACCACCTGGTGCCCGGCTCGAAGGAGAGCCGGATCGCCCAGGGCGTGTCGAGGAGCCCCGTCGGCAAGCACGTCCTGGTCGTCGGACACCCCTACGTCGACGTGTGGCAGGCCGTGAAGCCCGAGCGCCTCGGGGTGCAGACGTGGCCGACGATCCCCCGCACCATCGAATGGAAGCACGGCGTGTGCCAGACGTTCGGCTGGCCGCACCGCGACCAGGCCGACATCGCGCGTGCCTGGAAGCACATCCTGGGTCGCGTCTCGTCGTACGCCGACCTCGAGCCCGCGTTTCTGGGCCGGGTCGAGGAGCTGATCGACTTCGTCACCGGCTGACGTCATACGAACTGGTCGCCATAGCAGCCAGTTCGGATGACGTCCGGGTGTCAGTCGGGCAGCAGGTCGCGGACCACGCCGTCGGCCAGCAGCCGGCCGCGCCGGGTGAGCACCAGCCGGTCCTCGACCAGCTCACACAGGCCGGCGGCGAGCGGCGCGTCGGCCAGGGAGGCGTCCGGCAGCACTTCA
>JBBSVL010000111.1:0-8153 GCA_038233595.1 Propionibacteriales bacterium
CCCAGCACCTCGACCGCCTCGTCGAGAAAGGTGGTCCGCCGCAGCAACGGCTCGACCAGACTCAGCCGAAGGTCAGGGCGAGCGATCGCCAGCACCAACCCCGGGAGACCGGCACCGGAACCGAGGTCACACACCCGGGCTCCCAGTGGGATCGCATCGGCGACCAGGGCACAGTTGACCAGGTGCCGTTCCCAGAGCCGCGGCACCTCCCGGGGTCCGATCAGGCCGCGGAGGACTCCCTCTGAGGCCAAGAACGCGGCGAACCGCTCAGCCAGCGGCAGGGCATCGCAAAACACCCTCCTCGCCGTTTCGGGCGCGGAGGGTGTTTCACGTGAAACATCGTCGGTCACTCGGTGTCAGCCGCCCGTTCGTCGACGGCCGGCAGCACCACGACGTAGCGACGCGGTTCGGCGCCCTCGGACTCCGAGACCAGCCCGGCCGCCGCGACGACATCGTGCACGACCTTGCGCTCGAAGGGTGTCATCGGTGCCAGCGCCTGCTTCTCGGCAGTCTCCTTGACCTTCTCGATCACGCCGGCCGCCTCGACCTCCAACTCGCTGCGACGGTCGGCCCGGTGGCCGCTCACGTCGAGCATCAACCGGGACCGTTCGCCGGTCTCGCGATAGACCGCGAGCCGGGTCAGCTCCTGGAGGGCATCGAGAACCTCGCCCTGCTTACCGACGAGCTGCGGCAGGTCGGCTCCGACGATGGACACGGTGGCGCGGTCGCCCTCGACGTCCATGTCGATGTCGCCGTCGAGATCGGCGATCTCGAGGAGCTCCTCGAGATAGTCGGCGGCGATCTCACCCTCGTTCTCGAGGCTGTCGGCGGGACCGTTCTGGTCGTCGGCGAGCTGTTCGGTCGAGGTCTCTTTGGTCGAGGTCTCACTCACTGTCTGTCTCCCTTCGAACGCGGCCGGCTGCCGCTGGAACTTGGTTGTGCCTTCGGCTGCCGTTTCGGACCGGCTCGTAGCGCGCGCTGGGGCGTCGAAGCGGACTCGCGACCGGGATCTTCCGGCTCGTCTCCGACGACGTCCTTGTCCGGCGTGGTGGCTTCTTCCGGGCCCGGCGGCTTTGGCTGGGACCTGCGCTGGCTACGGCTCTGCTTCTTGGGCTGCTGGCGCTGCACCAACCTGGGTGGCTCCTCGGGAGGGGTCGGCTCGGTCGCGCCGTTGCCGGCCCCGGTGCCGTCCTCGGGTGGGCGTCCGTGCCGGGCAGCCTTCGCCGCGTCCCGCTTCTGTTTGGCGCGTTCCGCCTCGGTGTTGGGCGACGGATTGTTCCGGATCACGTAGAACTGCTGGCACATGGTCCACAGGTTCGACGTCGTCCAGTACAGCAGCACACCGATCGGGAACGCGATGCCGCCGACGGCGAAGACCAGCGGGAGCACGTAGAGCAGCATCTTCTGCTGGTTGGCATACTGACCCGTCATCGCATCGGCCGGCATGTTCTTGCTCATCAGCTGGCGCTGGGTGAGGAACGTCGTCGCGGTCATCGCCACCACCAGGATCCCGGCCAGGATCCGCACGTTGGTGGTGTCGGCCTTGGTGAAGGTGTCGGCGATCTTCGCCCCGAAGATGGTCGCGTTGCTCAGGTGCTTGACGTCGATCGACGTCAAGACGCCCTTGGGCTGGTTGTTCGCGGCGTGGTTGATCAGCCGGAACAAGGCGTAGAAGATCGGCATCTGGACGATCAGTGGCAGGCACGAGGCGAACGGGTTGGTGCCGGTCTCCTTGTAGAGCGCCATCGTCTCGGCGGCCAGCTTCTCGCGGTCGTGGCCGTACTTCTTCTGCAGTTCCTTGACCTTGGGCTGCACCAGCTGCATGTTGCGGCTGGACTTGATCTGCTTGACGAACAGCGGGATCAGGGCTGCCCGGATCAGCAGCGTCAGGAGGATGATCGAGAGTGCCCAGGACAAACCGCTCTCGGCGCCGAATACCGCACCGAGCGCGTTGTGGAAGCCGACCAGCACCGACGAGATCAGGAAGTACAGCGGGTTCATCACGAAGCCGCCGATGGATGAGAAGAAGGACACTCAGACTCCTCGAGTCACTTTTGCGTGCGGCACCGGATCGTAACCACCCGCGGCCCACGGGTGGCAGCGTGCCAACCGGCGTGCGGCGAGCCACGAGCCGCGCACGCTGCCGTGCTCGGTCACCGCCTCGAGCGCATAGGCGGAGCACGACGGGTGGTAGCGGCAGACTTGTCCATAGAGCGGGGAGATCACTGCCCGGTAGGCGCGCAGCAGCCCGATCAGCAGATAGTTCACGTGCCAGCCTCCATCCGAGTCTCCTGCACAGTGTCCAGCACTCTGCCGAGACAACGATCGAGCTCGGCCTCGAGTTCGCCGTACGACGCATCGGCCGAAGCCGGCTGTGCCCGCACCACCAGCACACACGCCTCGGGAAGCGTGTCCACACGTGCCCGCACCAGGTGTCGAAGCCGCCGTTTCACGCGGTTGCGCACGACGGCATTCCCGACGGCCCGGGAGACAATGAAACCGACTCTGGCGCCGGGCTCGACCGCAGTCCCCAGATGCACCACCACAAGCCTGCCGCCGGATCGACGGCCGCGGCGTACCGCCAGCGTGAAGCCAGCGGCCCCGGTGAGGCGTTGGTCTCGGGGCAACACACCGATGACCGACCTCTCAACCCCGCCGGCTCAGACCGCCAGGCGATTGCGGCCCTTGCGGCGGCGCGAGGTCAGCACGGAGCGGCCCGCGCGGGTGCGCATCCGCAGGCGGAAGCCGTGCACCTTGTGACGGCGGCGGTTGTTCGGCTGGAAAGTGCGCTTGCTCACGAGGACTCCACTCATTTTCCGAGGCAGGCTCGGGTTTCGGGGTAGACATCGACGACCGGGTCGGGGTGGGTGGGCCCCAGTTGCTCGCCAGAAGACAGATGAAAAATACGGAAGTCAAACCACTCACCCACGACACGTCGGCTGGAACGGATCCTGACTCAACGAACCATGGGCGTGCGGCACCGGTCGACACCGGTCCGACCTCCCAACGGTACGTGCTCGCCTCGTCGAGGGTCAAACCCGGCACGCGCCGGTGGGCGGGCGCCGAAAGCCGCTGAGCCTGACACGCCCGGAGCGACGTTTGTCAACGACACGCCGCACTGGTCTAAAGCCTGTGGACAACCAGTTGATCCACAGGCGGACCGGTTGTTAGGTTCCACCTCACCGAAGCAACTCTCGGCTGTTACGCCTGATCCTTTCGTGCCGCACCGCCGGAGCCCGGCAGTCCTCCACAAGCGGAGATACCGGGACCCGTTTCCGGGGCTCCGACGGGGGGGCACGAAGGGGCTGTGGTCCCACGGGCCGGGGCGTCGCGACCGTCGGGGACGGCACGGGTGCACAACCTGTGGACAACCGTGTGGAGATCCCATGACGCGCCCGCAGCTCAATGGAACGCGAAAGGGGTCTCGGGTGGACGGCACGGATAGGTCGGCGGGAGACCTGGCCGGAGTATGGGCCAGGATCATCGAGAACACGGCTCCGGCACAGCGCGTGTGGCTGAGCACGAGCAAGCCGGTGATGCATGCCGAGCACACGTTCGTGCTCGCCGTCCCCAACGAGTTCACCCAGAACCAGTTCGCCAGCAAGCTGCGCACCTGGGTCGAGGACGCACTCGCCAATGAGCTCGGTCACGCAACCCGACTGGTGGTGACCGTCGACCCGGAGCTCGACGTGGCCGGCGCTGCGACCTCGTCGACGTCCGACTCGGCGCAGATGCCCCATGGCCGGGGGATCGAACCGGAGCCGACCAACTATGTCGCGGACGCGTCGAGGCCCCCCTCGGAAGAGGACCGGGAGCGCACCCGAGCCCAGGAGCGGGTGGACAACGCGGTGCACATGTCCACTCCCAGCAAACCAAGCAGTGACATGTCGATTAGGCGACATGTCGACAATAGACGCACAACGCAGCCGGCAGGACTCGACAGTCCACTCAACCCCCGCTACCTGTTCGAGACGTTCGTCATCGGGGCCAGCAACCGGTTCGCACACGCGGCTGCGGTCGCCGCAGCCGAAGCACCCGGCAAGGCCTACAACCCGCTGCTGATCTACGGCGACTCCGGGTTGGGCAAGACCCACCTGCTGCACGCGATCGGGCACTACGTCCGCAATCTCTACGCCGGGGCCCGGATCCGCTACGTGTCCAGCGAGGAGTTCACCAACGAGTTCATCAACGCGATCCGCGACGACAAAGCAGCTCACTTCCAGAAGAAGTACCGCGACGTCGACGTCCTGCTGATCGACGACATCCAGTTCCTCGAAGGCAAGATCCAGACGCAGGAGGAGTTCTTCCACACCTTCAACGCGCTGCACAACGCCAACAAACAGATCGTGATCACCTCCGACCGACCCCCCAAACGGCTCGAACAGCTCGAGGACCGACTGCGCAACCGGTTCGAGTGGGGGCTGCTCACCGACGTGCAGCCGCCCGACCTGGAGACGCGCATCGCGATCTTGCGCAAGAAGGCCGCAGCCGACCGACTGGTCGCCTCACCCGAGGTGCTGGAGTTCATCGCCTCGAGGATCCAGACCAACATTCGTGAGCTGGAGGGTGCCCTGATCAGGGTCACGGCCTTTGCCAGTATCAACCGGCAGGATGTCGACCTGACCCTGGCCGAGATCGTGCTGAAGGACCTGATCCCCGAAGGTGGCGACCCCGAGGTCACCGCCGGGCTGATCATCGCGCAGACGTCGACGTACTTCTCCTTCTCCATCGAGGAGCTGTGCGGGCCCAGCCGCACCCGTGCGCTGGTGACGGCGCGGCAGATCGCGATGTACCTGTGTCGCGAGCTCACCGACCTCTCCCTGCCCAAGATCGGACAGCAGTTCGGCGGCCGCGACCACACCACCGTGATGAACGCCGACCGCCGGATCCGCAAGGACCTCGCCGAGCGGCGCACCACCTTCCACCAGATCACGGAGCTCACCACCCGGGTCAAGCAGCAGGCGAAACAAGCTTGAACCGGCCGACGACCGGGCCGTGTCCAGGCCAGGCTGCCTCAGCTGCCCGGCCGACTACCTGGCCGACTACCTGGCCGACTACCTGGGGACAACCCTGTGTGAACCACACCTCTGCCCGGTGCGGGCCTGTGGACGCACAACGCCCACAGCACGCACGGCGCGCGCCGCTCCACAGCCGAACACTGTGGGTGCACCGGCCGTCCACAGCACGTGTGGGCACAGAAAACGTCGGTGACCTGCGGTTTCCTGGGTTGTGCACAGGATCCACCGCACCTACTACTACGACTAATTCAGTAATTCATCCTCCATCGAACAACGTCTACCTGCAGCCCACCTGGGGACAACCTCCTGACCACGCCACCCCAGCGCAGTCCCAGGCACCGACAGAACCAGCCCGGCGTGGCAGGATTCACCTCCCGCGTCACCCACGAGCCAGGAGATCCCAGTCGTGAAGTTCAGCGTCGAACGCGACGTCCTCGCCGATGCCGTGGCCTGGGCCGCCCGTGGCCTGCCCGTCCGGCCCAGCGCGCCGGTGCTGGCCGGGCTGATGATCGAGGCGGGTCCGCTCCCGGACGGTTCCGAGGGGCTCCAGCTCTCGACCTTCGACTACGAGACCTCGGCTCGCGCCACCTTGAACGCCCATGTCTCCGACGAGGGCAGGGCGCTGGTCTCCGGCCGGCTGCTGGCTGACATCTGCCGAAGCCTGCCGAGCAAGACCGTGGAGATGTCTGTCGACGGCGCCAAGGTGGTGCTGACCTGCGGGTCCGCGCGGTTCAGTCTCCAGACCATGCCTGTCGAGGACTACCCGACGCTGCCGACGATGCCCGAGTCCCGTGGCAGCGTGCCCAGTGGACTCTTCGCCAACGCGGTCGGCCAGGCGGTCACCGCGGCGGGTCGTGACGACATGCTCCCGGTGCTGACCGGCGTCCGGATCGAGATGGAGGGCACCTCCATCGCGATGCTCGCCACGGACCGCTTCCGGCTCTCCAGCCGCGAGCTGGCGTGGGCCCCCGGCGCACCCGACACCACGGCGGCTGCACTGGTGCCGGCCAAGGTGCTCGCCGACACCGCCAAGTCGCTCACCGGCGGCACCGACATCATGATCGCGCTGGCCTCGTCCGGGGCCGGTGAGGGGATCATCGGCTTCGAGGGCTCGGCCGGTGGCGGCGTACGTCGTACTACGACCCGGCTGCTGGACGGCGAGTTCCCGAAGGTCCGCTCGCTGTTCCCCAGCGAGCACCTGACCACGGCTCGTGTCGACCGGGCCGCGCTCGTCGACTCGGTCAAGCGCGTCTCCCTGGTCGCCGAGCGCAACACGGCTGTCCAGCTGACCTTCAGCGACGGGGTGCTGACCCTCGACGCCGGGAGTGGCGATGAGGCAATGGCCTCGGAGTCCCTCGAGGCGGCGATCGAGGGCGAGGACATCACGACCGGCTTCAACCCGCAGTTCCTGCTCGACGGCCTGACCGCGATCGAGTCGCCCTTCGTGGAGCTCGCTTTCACCACCGCGGCCAAACCCGTCGTAATCTCGGGGACGGACGCCCTCGACGGGACGGCCGACGCTGCCTTCCGCTACCTGCTGATGCCGCGTCGGCTGCTTTCCTGAAGGCTTCCGTCCGCACCGCACTCACGCCGGCACCGGCCAACCTAGGGAGACGCGCATGGACATCGGACTCATCGGCCTGGGCAAGATGGGCGCCAACATGCGCGACCGGATGCGCGAGGCCGGCATCACGGTGGTCGGCTACGACCGCAACCCCGATGTCAGCGACGTCAAGGACCTCGCGGAGCTGGTCGAGAAGCTGCCCAGCCCCAAGGTGGTCTGGGTGATGGTTCCGGCCGGGGACCCTACCCACGACACGATCGAGGAGCTCGGTGGGTTGCTCGGCGAGGGAGATGTGATCGTCGACGGCGGCAACTCCCGCTGGACCGACGACCAGCTGCACGCCGCAGCGTTGAGGAAGAAGGGCATCGGTTTCGTCGACTGTGGTGTCTCCGGCGGCGTGTGGGGGCTCAAGAACGGCTACGCGCTGATGAGCGGTGGCTCCGACGAGGACGTCGTCAAGGTCCAGCCTGCGTTCGACGCGCTCAAGCCGGAGGGTGAGTTCGGCTGGGTGCACGCCGGGCAGAAGGTCGGCGCCGGCCACTTCTCCAAGATGGTCCACAACGGCATCGAGTACGCCGTCATGCAGGCCTACGCCGAGGGCTACGAGCTGCTCCAGGCGGTCGACGAGGTGGACAACGTCACCGAGGTCTTCCGTTCCTGGAAGGAAGGAACCGTGATCCGGTCCTGGCTGCTCGACCTTCTGGTCGAGGCGCTCGACGAGGACCAGGACCTGACCAAGATCCGCGGCTACGCCGACGACTCCGGCGAGGGCCGGTGGACCGTCGAGGCGGCCATCGACAACGCCGTACCCCTTCCGGCCATCGCCGCGTCCCTCTTCGCCCGGTTCTCCTCCCGGCAGGACGACAGCCCGTCGATGAAGGCGATCGCTGCGATGCGCAACCAGTTCGGCGGCCATGCCGTACGCACGGACGCGCCGGCCGGCGGCGACCAGAACCCCGCCTAGCCGTCGTCGAGGCACCCCACCCGTGTACGTCGCCCGCCTGACCCTGCACGACTTCCGCTCCTGGCCCGACCTGGACGTGGAGCTCGGCCCCGGAGCGACCGCGTTCGTCGGGCGCAACGGGCAGGGCAAGACCAACCTGGTCGAGGCGATCGACTACCTCTCCCGGCTGGGCTCACACCGGGTCGCCGGAGACGCGCCGCTGGTGCGCTCAGGCACCGAGCAGGCCGTCGTCCGGGCTGAGGTGGTCCGCGACGATCGCCGCGCGGTGCTCGAGATCGAGATCAACCCGGGCCGCTCGAACCGGGCCCGGATCAACAGGTCCGCGCTCCCCAGGGCCCGTGAGCTGATCGGCCTGGTGCGCACCGTGGTGTTCGCCCCCGACGATCTCGCGCTGGTCAAGGGCGAGCCGGCCGGGCGCCGTACCTTCGCCGACGACCTGCTGGTGCAGCTGCAGCCGAGGTACGCAGCGGTGCGCGCGGACTACGACCGGGTGCTCAAGCAGCGCAACTCGCTGCTCAAGAGCGCCCGTGCGGCGCGGTTCGGATCCGGCTCCACAGAGGGCCCGCTCAGCACGCTGGGCGTGTGGGACGCCAACCTGGCCCGCCTC
>JBBSVL010000112.1:0-8149 GCA_038233595.1 Propionibacteriales bacterium
GAACCGGGAGAGCCCGTCGGCGAAGCTGGCGTTGAGCTCGGGGCGGGTGCTGGACTCGAAGCCGACGATGCCGTCGAGCGTCGGCAGACCCGGCCAGGTGCGCAGCACCTCGAGCACCCCGCCCACCAGCCGTTCGGGCACGGGCTGGTCGGGTACCCCGCTGCGGAACAGGTCGCGAAGGTCCTGGCCGAGCCCGAGGTCGGTCATCCGGGCAACCGCACGGCCCGGCTCGGCAGCTTCTCCGGCAGGGATCTTGCCACGCAGGTCGAGGCCCAGGTTGGTCAGCGCCGTCGGCCACATCTTGCGTGGTGAGACCGTGACGCCGGGTCGGGCCAGCCGGGCCCCCGCGTCCTGCGCCGCGGCCTCGGACACGACCGGATCCGGGTTGAACCCTCCGCAGCTGTCGCACCGACCGCAGTCCTCTCCGGCCGGGTCGTCGAGCTGGTCGCGCAGGAACCGCATCCGGCAGGTGTCGGTCGCGATGTAGGCCAGCATCGCGGCCTGCTCCTCGCGCCGCGCATCGGCCACGCGCGCGTAGCGGTCGGCGTCGTAGGTCCAGGGCTGACCGGTGGAGGTCCAACCACCCTGCACCCGGCGCGCGGCGCCATCGACGTCGAGCACCTTGAGCATCGTCTCGAGCCGGGTGCGGTTCAGGTCGACGTACGTCTCCAGGGTGGCGGTCGAGAGCGGCTTGCCCGCGTCGGTCAGCACTTCGAGGGTGCGCCGCACCTGGGCCTCGGACGGGAACGCGAGCGAGGCGAAGTAGGCCCACACCTCGCGGTCCTCCCGCGCCGGGAGGAGTACGACGGCAGCATGGTCGGTGCCGCGCCCCGCACGCCCGACCTGCTGGTAGTAGGAGATCGGCGAGGCCGGCGCACCCACGTTGACCACGAAGCCGAGGGTGGCGTCGAAACCCATCCCCAGCGCGCTCGTCGCCACCAGCGCCTTGACCCGGCCGGTCGCAAGGTCCTGCTCCAGGACCAGTCGCTCGCCGGGCTCGGTCTGCCCTGAGTAGGCGGCCACGTTGTGCCCGCGCTCGCGCAGGTACTCGGCGATCTCCTTGGTCTGCGCGACGGTCAGGCAGTAGATGATGCCCGAGCCGTCGAGGTCGCCGAGGTGATCGGCCAGCCAGCCCAGCCGCTGCTCCGCCGAGGGCAGCTGCAGCACCGCGAGGCTGAGCGACTCCCGGTCCAGGCTGCCGCGCTGCACCAGCACCTCGACCCCACCAAGCATCTCGACGCGGTCGCTGCGCTCCCTGCTCGATACAAGCTGCTCCGCCACGTCGGTGGTCACCCGCGCGTTGGCGGTTGCCGTGGTCGCCAGCACCGGGATGCCGGGGGGCAGGTCGGTCAGCATCTGTTTGATCCGGCGGTAGTCGGGTCGGAAGTCATGGCCCCAGTCAGAGATGCAGTGCGCCTCGTCGATCACCAGCAGACCGGCGGTCTCGGTGAGCCGCGGCAGCACCTGGTCGCGGAAGCCCGGGTTGTTCAGCCGCTCCGGGCTGACCAGGAGCACGTCGACCTCCCCGGCGTTGATCCGGGCGTTGATCTGGTCCCACTCCTCGATGTTGGTCGAGTTGATCGTGACCGCGTGGATGCCGGCCAGGTTGGCTGCCTCGATCTGGTTGCGCATCAGGGCCAGCAGCGGCGAGATGATGACCGTCGGCCCGGCACCCGCCTCACGCAGCAGCGCCGTGGCCACGAAGTACACCGCGGACTTGCCCCAGCCGGTGCGCTGCACCACCAGCGCCCGACGCTTGTGCACCGCGAGGGCCTCGATGGCCGCCCACTGGTCGTCATGCAGCCGGGCGTCGGGCGAGCCCACCAGGGCGCGCAGGTGCCGTTCGGCATCGGTGCGTACGTCGGTCCATTCATCGGGCGCGGCTGAGGTGCGGTGTTCAGTCATCGTGATCGTGTCTACCAGCCGGTACCGACGTCTGGACACGCCGTCCACAGGCAGACTGGTCACCGTGGTCAACCCGGTCCGCGTCATCACGTTGGTGTGTGCACTGTCGGTGGCCGCGGGATGCTCGGCTGCGCCGTCGGCACACCGGACGGCCGGGACGGCCGGGACAGGGACAGCCGGCTCCGCACTCGTGGCCAGCGTGGCGCAGTTCCGTTCGGACGAGGGAACCGGGGACCTCACCGCCGGAGTCACCAACGACAGCCGCGCGACCATCCGCGTCACCAAGGCGACGATCACGTGGGGCGGGTTGAGCTTCCCTGTCGTCAGGCTTGACGGTGCGCCGGTCCCCCCCGCCCAGACGGCTGCGTTCAAGATCTCCTACCGAGCGTCTGGCTGTGGACAAGAGCCTCGAGGCGACCCCATCATGGTCGCGACCGTCAACGGCCGGTCGACCCGGCTACGGCTCGAGCAGGACGACCCGACCCTGCTCCGGAGGCTGCACGTCCGGGAGTGCGCCCAACAGCGTCTCGACCGCGTGGCCACAGTACGGCTGGAGCTCGCCGAGCGGCCCGTGCGCATCCACGGCGCGAGCTACCTTCCCGCGGCTGTCGTACTCACGCGTCGGCAGCTACGTGGGGCCACCACGCCCGTGCACCTGGTCGACCTCGGTGGCAGCGTCCTGCTCACCCTGGTGCCACGTCAGGGCAGAGGTGCGCTGCCGGCCCTGCTGCCGGCCGGCCGACGAGTCCTTAGGTTCCCGGTGCTGTTCGGATCCACCCAGCGTTGCGACGGTCACGCACTCGGACAGAGCTCGCAGACGTTCCTGCTCAGCGCCTACGTCCGCCTCCCCGGGCACCCGACCCAGCGCCAGATCCTGGCTCTCACCCGGCAGGACCGCGCTGCCCTGCAAGCCGTCATCGACCGTGCCTGTCACACGTCGGGCTGACCTGACGGCGACTTCCCGTGGAGAGCTGACGCTTCCCCACGTGGATTCGCTGGGGGGAGCGTCGATTTACCACGGTACCGTGGTAAATCGACCGTCGGCGAGCACCGGCACCACGTCGCTCACGTCCAGCTCGGCCGCCACCTCCACGTCCTCGGCGAACCCGGCGACGACCAGCTCACGGCCACTCGCGCACGAGTGCAGTGCCTCGCCGAGCGCGGGCTCCACGGATCGGTAGGCGGCGACGGCCGTCTGCGCCTCGGGACTGAGGTCGTCCACCCCGAGGTCGACCAGCGCTGCCAGCACCGCCCCGGCTCCCCACAGGTCCTCCACGGCCGGCCGGAGCGAACCGTCGGGCCAGCGTTCGCCCGCGGCGACCACGGTGACCGGCGCGCCCAGCGCCTCCACGTAGGTCGCCACCGCGCGCCGGTTGCGCATGCTGCCGCCGACCACGGACGCCCCGCTCTCGGCGAGCCCGAAGCTGATCGAGGAGCCGTTCGGGCTGGGCAGCACGATCCGGTCGACGCCGCTCACTGAGAGCAGACTGGCAGGCGACAGGCTGACCCCGTGGCCCGACCGGGCTTCGAGGCGACCCACCGCGAGTACGGCACCCTGCTCGGCGGCGTACGACGCAGCCCGCTCGTCGCGCCACCGGTAGGGCAGCACGTCGATCCCGCGTTCGACGGCGACGGCCAATGTGGTGGTGAAGCTCAGCACGTCGACGACCACCGCGACGCCCCCGGAGCCGGCGGTTGCCGCGGCGCCGACCGGGCCCCACTCCATCCGCACCCGGTAGGAGTCCTGGCGGTGCGAGGGGTCGAAGCTCACCAGATCCGGACTCGGTCACCCTCGTCGAGCCAGAGGCCATCACCGGGGACCGTGCCGAACGCCTCGTGGAACTCCCGGAGGTTGCGCACGATGTTGGCCCGGAACTCCGGCGGGCTGTGTGGGTCGACGGTGAGGAACTGCAGGTCCTGCTCCTTGCGCCGCTTGGTGCGCCAGCAGTAGCTCCAGTTCATGAACAACCGCTGCTCGCCGGTCACCGGCGCCTCTCCGGGGAGCTCCGCTGTCACCGCGTCCGGGTCGGCCGGGGTGTCCTCAAGCGCGATGGAGAAGGCCCTGTGCGCGATGGTCAGGCCGCCGAGGTCGCCGATGTTCTCCCCGACGGTCAGGGCGCCGTTGACGTGCTCCCCAGGAAGGTCGCGTGGCTCGAAGGCGTCGTACTGCGCGATCAGGGCCTTCGACTTGACCTCGAAGGCGGCCTTGTCGTCGGCGGTCCACCAGTCGTTGAGGTTGCCGGTGCCGTCGTACTGTGCACCCTGGTCGTCGAACCCGTGGCCGATCTCGTGACCGATGACGGCGCCGATGCCGCCGTAGTTCTCCGCAGGCTCTGCGTCGGGGCTGAAGAACGGCTTCTGCAAGATGCCCGCGGGGAAGCAGATCTCGTTGGTGCCCGGGTTGTAGTAGGCGTTGACCGTCTGCGGCAGCATGAACCACTCCTGGCGGTCGACGGGGGAGCCGATCTTGTTCAGCTCGCGGTCGGTCTCGTAGGCCGCCGAGGCGAGCACGTTGCCGAGCAGGTCGTCGGCGCTGATCTCCAGCGGGGAGTAGTCCCGCCACTTCATCGGGTAGCCGATCTTGGGCACGAAGGTGTCGAGCTTCTCGAAGGCCCGCTGCTTGGTCTCCTCGCTCATCCAGTCGAGGTCGGTGATGCTGCGCCGGTAGGCCTCGAGCAGGTTGGCGACCAGGTCGTCCATCATCGCCTTCGACGACGGCGGGAAGTGCCGGGCGACGTACTCCTTGCCGACCGCCTCGCCGAGCGCGCCCTGCACCAGCGCCACTCCTCGCTTCCAGCGCGCGCGCAGCTCCGGGGTGCCGTTCAGAGTGCGGCCGTAGAAGTCGAAGTTGACCTCAACGAACTCCGCCGACAGGTACGCCGCGTTGCTCCGGATCGCCTTGACGACCAGCCACTCCTGCCAGGCCTCGAGCGGGGTCTCGTCGAGAACCTCCTGCAGGTGGGTGAGGTACGACGGCTCGCGGACGACGGCCTCGGCGATCGTGGCGTCGTTGCCCCCGAGGGCGGCCATGTAGGCGGACCAGTCGAACCCAGGCACGGTCGCGCGCAGCTCCTCGAGTGTGGTCAGGTTGTAGGTCTTGATCACGTCGCGGGTCTCGGACCGCTCCCAGTGCCCCTTGGCCAGCCGGGTCTCCAGCTCGAGCACGTTGCGGGCCACCGCAGCCGCGTCGTCGCGACCGGCGAGGGTGAGCAGCCGCTCCACGTAGTCGACGTACTTCTCCCGGATCTCGGCGAACTTGTCATCTCGGTAGTAGGACTCGTCGGGCAGTCCCAGACCACCCTGCGTGATGTTGACGACGTAGCGCTCGGAGTTGCGGTCGTCGGAGTCGACGAACGACCCGAACATGCCGCCGGCACCACGTCGCTCGAAGCTGCCCAGGAAAGCCGCCAGCTCGGACTTGTCGCTCAGCGCGTCGATCGACTCCAGCAGCGGCCGCACCGGTTCGGCGCCGAGCTGCTCGATGTGGTCCTCGTCCATGAAGCTGGCGAACAGGTCACCGATCTTCTTCGCCTCCGGGCCCTCGACCTCGCCCGTGGCGCAGCCCTCGATGATCGCCCGCACGTGCACCTCGGCCGCGTCGGCCAGGCTCACGAACGGACCCCACGAGGAACGGTCGGCGGGAATCTCCGTGGTCTCCAGCCACGCACCGTTCACGTAGCCGAAGAGGTCGTCCTGGGGGCGGATGTCCGGGTTCATGCCGGACCGGGCGTCGTCGAGGATCGTCACACCAGAAACCTACAAGAGGTGCCAGAGTGGGGACATGACCGATCCCAGCGTGACCGTCCGAGACAACCCTGACGAGAGCCGCTACGAGGCGTTCGTCGACGGCGAGCAGAGCCCGGCCGGCTACTCGACCTACGAACGGCACGACGGCCTGATCGCCTTCCTGCACACCGAGGTCGGCGAGGAGTACGCCGGCCAGGGAATCGGGAACGTGCTGGTGCAGCAGTCCCTGCACGATGTCCGCACCAAGGAGCTGACCGTGCGCCCGGTGTGCCCGTTCTACAAGAAGTTCTTCGACGAGCACCCGGAGTACACCGACCTGCTGGGTGCCTAGCCGGGCCTCACAACAATGGACCCACGTCCACGAAGGAGGCTCGACATGCCGGACCTGGCGCACGTCCACAGCGCACTCCTGCTGGCTCACGAGGAGACGCTCGGGGATCCACGAAACTCCCCGGAAGGTCTCGACCGTGCCGCCTGCCCTCCCCATCGAAAGCACCTTGCCATCCTTGCCGCGGGCGCCTCCGCCGAGGGTCTCAGCGCCGACGACTGGCGCGGGTGGGTCCTGGACGGGGTAGGTCCGGAGGCACAGCCACTGCTCGACTCGGCCGAAGAGTGCATGCGGGCGTCGGGCCTTTGGCCGTGGCCGAGCTGACCCTCGTCACACCGGCCTAGTTCAAGCCGCGAGTGCCCTGCGGTAAGCCGCCACCGGCGTGCACCGACTCGACCAGCTCGGCCAGCGCCGTGAGCGCCACTCGTTGCGGCATCGGGCCGTAGGAGACCCGGCAGACACCCAGCTCGGCCAGCCGTGCGTTCGGCAGGTTGCCGGGAGTGCCGATCATGGTCAGCCGTTGCGGGCCGAACGCCTCGACCAGGGTTCCGATCTGCTCCTCGTCGAGCACCGCGGGGACGAAGACGACAGGCGCGCCGGCATCCAGGAAGGCCTTGCCCCGTTCGACCGCGTCGGCCAGCACGTCCCTCGGGGCGCGGTCACCGGCCTTGGAGAACACGTCCGTGCGGGCGTTGAGCACGAAGTCGGGTACGCCGGCATCGGCCGCGGCCGCGATGACCTGCTCGACCTGACGCGCCGCCTGGGCCAGTGGCTTCATCTGGTCCTCGATGTTGGCCCCCACGATCCCCACACCGATCGCCCTGCGTACCGTCTCGGCTGCGTCGCCGTACCCGCCCTCGAGGTCGGCGGAGACGGGCAGCGAGGTGACGGCGGCGATCCGGCCGACGGCATCGATCATCTCCTCGACCGGGATGTTCTCCCCGTCCTCGTACCCGTGGGAGGCAGCGATCGAGTGGCTCGCCGTCGCCAGCGCCCTGGTGCCGTCAACGTCGGCGACGACCTTCGCGCTGATCACGTCCCACACGTTCACGACGGTAAGCAGCGCGGGCGCCGTGTGCAGGCGGAGCAGCTCGGAGGCCCGCCCCGCAGTCTCGTTGTCGGTCATGGCATGCACTCTGCCATCACCGCTGCCGTCGACTCCCAGCCGCGCGGCCATGGGTCTCAGAAGACCAGGACCGACTTCCCCAGCGTCTTCCGGTCACCCATCTCAGCGAGCGCGGCTCCGATCTCGGCGACCGGGCGCACCGACCCCAGCGGCGGGTCGATCACTCCCGACTCCATCATCGGGAGCAGCTCCTCCCACTGGTGGCGCATGTAGCCGGGCCGGACCATGGCATAGGCACCCCAGCCGACTCCGCGTACGTCGACGTTGTTGAGCAGCAGCCGGTTGACCTTCACCGCCGGGATCGCACCGGCGGTGAAGCCGACCACGAGCAACCGCCCCAGGGTGCCCAGCGACCGCAGCGAGTCGGTCATCAGGTTGCCGCCCACCACATCCATCACCACGTCGACGCCCTTGCCGCCGGTCAGCTCCTTCACCGCGCCGAGGAAGCCGTCGACCAGGACCGTCTCGTCGGCACCGGCCCGCTTGGCGACCTCGGCCTTCTCCGGGGTGGAGACAACGGCGATCGTGCGGGCGCCATACCCCTTGGCGACCTGGATAGTGGCGGTGCCTACGCCGCCGGCGGCCCCGTGCACCAGCACGGTCTCGCCCGCTTTCAGGTCGCCGCGCTCGTGCAGCGCGAAGTGGGCTGTCAGGTAGTTCATCCCGATCGCGGCACCCTGCTCGAGGCTCAGCCCGTCAGGCAGCGCGAAGACGCTGTCCGCGCCGAGGGCCACCCGCTCGGCGGCACCGCCGTACGGCAGGCAGCAGGCCACCCGTTGCCCCACCTGGAAGCCCGGCCCCGAGACCACGGTGCCGGCGAAGTCGACGCCGAGGGTGAACGGCGGGTCGGGCTTGAGCTGGTACTCGCCCTTGCTCAGCAGCAGGTCGGGGAACGAGATCCCGACGGCGTGTACGTCGACCAGCACGTCGTCGGGCCCCGGGGTCGGCTCGTCGACCTCGTTGACGCGGATGTCGGAGGGGCCGGTGGGCGAGACGACCTGGGCTGCACGCATGCCCGCGAGACTACCGAGCAGGCACCGCCC
>JBBSVL010000113.1:0-8093 GCA_038233595.1 Propionibacteriales bacterium
CGCAACCAGCGTCGAGGGAATCCTCGCTGAGCAGTTCCGGGCCCGCGGGTTCGACGCGACCGTCGCGCCGCTCTACGCCCAGATGCTCGTCGGCATGGTGGGTACGACCGGTCAGTGGTGGCTCGACACCCGCGAACCGGGCAAGCAGGTCGTCGCGGCGCACCTGGTCAACCTCGCCTGGAACGGGCTCGCCAACCTCGCCCAGCAACCAGCTCTGCACACCCGCTGCCGCTGATCCCCCTTCGTCATCCTCAGCGGGGTTGCAGGATCTCCACGCGGTTGCCGTGCGGGTCGGCCGTGTGCAGCCGGACGTAGCCGGGGAACGTGTCCCGTTGCGTCAGGTCGACCGGATGACCACCGTCGCGCAACTGCTCCGCGACCGCGTCGAGGTCGTCCACGACCAGCGCCGGATGCGCCTTGCGGGCGGGGCGGAAGTCGGCCTCGACACCCACATGGATCTCCGCTGAGACAGCGCCTTCGTCGTCGTAGGCCCGGAACCAGCAGCCCCCGCGCCCCTGCAAGGTCGAGGGCTTCTCCACCTCGGTCAGCCCGAGCGCGTGGCCCCAGAAGGACCTCGTCGCGTCCTCGCCGCCCGCCGGACAGGAGACCTGGACGTGGTGCAGCGCGGCCGTCACGATGGCACCTTCTGCAGGACCACGAACACCCGGCGGAACGGCAGCACCACGCCATGCCCTTCCTCGGGGTACGCCGCACGGAGCCGCGCCTTGAGCTCCGCCTCGAACCGCGGCCGCAGCTGGTCATCGAGCGCTTGGAGAGTCGGTCGGAGACTGGTGCCGCTGATCCAGTCGAACACCGGGTCCGCACCGCGCAGCACGTGCAGGTAGGTGGTCTCCCAGGTATCCACCGCGGACGCCAACGGCTGGACGGCGCGCAGGTAGGTCTCCGCGTCGTGTGCCGCCGGGCGGGCGACCCCCACGGTCTGGACGGCGTACGGCGCCTCGGACTCGAGGTCGCGGCGAATGGTGTGACTGGGCTCGTCGAAGTTGCCCGGGACCTGGAACCCGAACCAGCCGCCCGGACGGAGGCAGGAGAGCAGCCGGGGAAGCAGGTCGAGGTGGCCCGGGACCCACTGGAGCGCGGCGTTGGAGACGAGTACGTCGACGGGCTCGGCGGGTGACCATTCCCGCAGGTCTGCGAGCGTGTAGGAGACACCATCGCCCTGCGCACGGGCCGAGTCGATCATCTCCGGCGAGGAGTCCACCCCGGTCACCTCGGCGCCCGGCCAACGTTGTCCGAGCAGGCCGGTCAGGTTGCCGGGGCCGCAGCCGAGGTCGACCACGGACCGCGGATCCCGGGCAGCGATCCGGCCGAGCAGCTCGGTGAAGGGACGGCCGCGTTCGCCGGCGTAGGTCAGGTACCGCTCCGGGTCCCAGCGCTGCGCGTCAGTCATGGGGCAGAACCTACGCCCGGTTTATCTTGATGCCAAGATTCTCGACCGAGTTACGATGCCCTCATGCATGACGAGGTGGACGAGCTGGTCGCGGCCTGGCACCGGGAGCGGGCCGAGCTCGACCTGGCCCCGGTCGAGGTGTTCAGCCGGATCTCCCGGCTCTCCAGGCACCTGGACCGGGCCCGACGACAGGCGTTCACGGCGCACCTGATCGAGCCGTGGGAGTTCGACGTGATGACCGCGCTGCGCCGGGCCGGGTCGCCGTACGAGCTCTCACCGGGTCGGCTGCTGCGGGAGACCATGGTCACCAGCGGCACCATGACCAACCGGGTCGACCGGCTCACCGCGCGCGGCCTGGTGGCGCGCCTTCCCGATCCTGGTGACCGACGGGGCGTGCTGGTCAGGCTCACGCCAGACGGCAAGCGCACCGTTGACGCGGCGTTCGAGGAGCTGATCGGGCACGAGCGGGACCTGCTCGCCGCACTCCCCGAACCCGACCGCGCCAAGCTCGCGGAGCTGCTCAAGGTCCTGATGACGCCGTTCCGCACCGACCCGGCCTGAGGCTCTTTCGGGGTCCCCGCGGCGATGCGAGCGCAGCGAGCAGCGTTGTGGGGTGAAAGGCTCACTCGAGGACCGACGACGCGTCCAGCCACTCGGTCTCCAGCGCCGCCCGCTCGGCTGCGAGCGCGGACAGCTGGCCGGCCAGGCCGGTGAGGGCATGGTGGTCGCCGGCCTTCGCGAGCAGCTGTTGGTTCAGCTCGGTCTCGCGTACGACGACCCGCTGCAGCTGCTTCTCCACCCGGGCCACCGTCTTGCGCGCGGCGCGCTCCTCGGCGCCCCCGGACTTCGCCTTGGGACGTCCGGTGGTCGGCGACGCTGCGACCGGGGTTTCGGGACGAGCCCCCAGGGGACCCTCCTCAACCACCGAGGTACGGCGGTGTTCGAGGTACTGGTCCACGCCCCCGGGGAGCATCGAGATCTGGCCGTCGCCGAGCAGCGCCCAGACCGAGTCGGTGACCCGCTCCAGGAAGTACCGGTCGTGGGAGACCACCACCAGCGTCCCGGGCCAGCCGTCGAGGTAGTCCTCCAGCACGTTGAGGGTCTCGATGTCCAGGTCGTTGGTGGGCTCGTCGAGCATCAGCACGTTGGGCTCCTCGAGCAGCAGCTTGAGCAGCTGGAACCGGCGCCGCTCACCACCGGAGAGGTCGCCGAGCCGCGCGGTCAGCTTGTCCCCGGTGAACCCGAACCGCTCGAGCATCGAGGTCGCGGTGAGGTCCGAACCGATGGCGGTGCGAGTGACCCGGCTGATCGCCTCGATGGTCGGCAGCACCCTCGCCGTCGGGTCGACCTCGTCGATGGCCTGGGTCAGGTGCTGCAACGCGATGGTGCGCCCGTGCTTGACCCGGCCCGCCGAGGGCGTCAGGTCACCTGCCAGCAGCGAGAGGACCGAGGTCTTGCCGGCCCCGTTGACGCCCACGATCCCGACCCGGTCGCCCGGCCCGAGCCGCCAGGTGGCGTCGGAGAGCAGCTGCTTCTCACCGCGCGCGAGGTCGGCGTGCTCGATGTCGATGACGTCCTTACCCAGCCGCTGGGTGGCGAACCTCTCCAGCGCCAGACGGTCCCGTGGCGGCGGCTCGTCCTCGATCAGGGTGTTGGCGGCGTCGATACGGAACTTCGGCTTCGCCGTCCGCGCCGGCGCACCGCGACGCAGCCAGGCCAGCTCCTTGCGCATCAGGTTCTGCCGGCGCTGCTCGGACGCCCCGGCCTGACGCTGCCGCTCGGCCTTGGCCAGCACGAACGCCGCGTAGCCACCGTCGTACACGTCGACGACGCCGGCACCGTTCCCCCCGGGGTGCACCTCCCAGGTCGTCTCGCACACCGCGTCGAGGAACCAGCGGTCGTGGGTGACGACCACCAGCGCCGTACGACGTCGGGAGAGATGGTCGGCCAGCCAGGCCACCGCCTCCACGTCGAGGTGGTTGGTCGGCTCGTCCAGGATGACCAGGTCGTCGGGCTCCAGCAGCAGCCGGGCCAGCGAGCAGCGCCGACGTTCACCACCCGAGAGTCCGTGCACGACGCGGTCCAGGGCGACCCCGGCGAGCAGCACCTCGACCACCTCGCGGGTGGTCGGGTCCGCGGCCCACTCGTGGTCGGCCTTACCGCCGAGGACCGCCTCGCGGACGGTGTGGGTGTCGTCGAGCTGGTCGCGCTGGTCGAGGTAGCCCAGCTGCAGCGCCCGACTGCGAGCGACACGGCCCGAGTCGGGCTCCACGCGACCCGCGATCAGGTTCAGCAGTGTGGTCTTGCCGTCACCGTTGCGGCCGACGACGCCGATCCGGTCGGTGTCTCCGACCCCCAGGCTGACCCCGTCGAGCAGGATCCGGATGCCGTAGGACTTGGTGACGCGTTCGAGCGAGACGAGGTTGGCCATTCAGGAGTACTCCACAACGTGGGCGCCGGCGACCGGGCCGGCAGCGGACGACACCCGGGTGTGCCCGAGGTCGGTCATCATCATGCGTACGGCGGACGCGTGGCCCGCGTCGCGGCACAGGAACAGGCAGGTCGGCCCGGAGCCGGAGACCAGCCCGGCGAGCGCGCCGGACTCGGTGCCGTCGGCCAGCACCTTCGCCAGGTCGGGCCGCAGCCGCAGGGCGGGGGCGGTCAGGTCGTTGGTCAGGCTCTCGGCGAGCAGCTCCGGGTCGCCGACGGCGAGCGCGTCGAGCAACGGCCGTGGGACTACCGGGTGGTCAGGCGGATGGCCGGTCCGGTCGAGCTCCCGGTATACGGCCGGCGTCGGCAGCCCGATGTCGGACTCGACGACCACCCACCACCAGCTGCCGGCGTCGGGCACCCGCTCCACCAGCTCGCCACGGCCGTGACCGGTCGCAGTGCCGCCGACCAGGGCGAAGGGCACGTCGCTGCCGAGCTCGGCGGCCAACGCCAGCAGGTCGTCGTCAGTGGTCTGCAGCTCCCAGAGACGGTCGAGCGCAAGCAGGGCTGCCGCACCGTCGGCGCTCCCCCCGGCCAGCCCACCGGCGACCGGGATGCCCTTGTCGACGCCTATCGCGGCGGCCCGGTCCAGACGATGGTGCGCGCTGAGCAGCCTGCCGGCGCGGAGCACGATGTTGCTGTGGTCCAGCGGCACCTCGGAGAGGTCGATACGTTCGTGCGCGGTAACCACCAACCCCCAGTCCGGAGCGTCGGTCACGGTCACGTCGTCGTACATACCGATCGCCTGGTAGACGGTGGCGAGCGGGTGGAACCCGTCGGCGCGCAGCGCTCCGACGCCGAGGTGCAGGTTGACCTTCGCCGCGGCCCGCACGGTCACGCTGTCGGTGCCGCTCCCGGAGTGACTCATCGCGCCAGCTCCTCCGCGATCCGGCTGAACTGCCTGACGTCGAGGGACTCACCGCGCGCCATCGGGTCGACGCCGGCGCGCCCCAGGGCGGCCTCGGCCGCGTCGGCGGACCCGGCCAGCTCACGCAGCACCGGACGCAGCGCCTTGCGCCGGTGCGCGAACGCGGCGTCGACCACCGCGAAGACGGCCTCGCGCGTCACGGCGGTCGTCGGCGGCTCACGGCGGGTCCAGGCGACCAGTCCGGACTCCACGTTCGGCGCCGGCCAGAACACGTTGCGGCCCACGGCGCCGGCTCGTCGTACCTCGGCGTACCAGGCAGCCTTGACCGACGGCACGCCGTAGGTCTTGGAGCCGGGCGGCGCAGCCAGCCGGTCTGCCACCTCGGCCTGCACCATCACCAGGCCGCGCTCGAGGGAGGGCAGCAGCGCGAGCAGGTGCAGCAGCACCGGCACCGAGACGTTGTAGGGCAGGTTGGCCACCAGGGCGGTGGGCGCCGGCCCGGGAACTTCGGTGATCCGCAGCGCGTCGGCGGTGACCACCTCGAACCGGGGTGCCTGCTCGGGTGCGCGGTCCAGGATCGAGGCCGGTAGCGCGGCCGCGAGCACCGGGTCTATCTCCACCGCAACCACGCGTCTTGCGACCGTTAGGAGAGCCAGGGTCAACGAGCCCAGACCCGGACCGATCTCGAGCACGACGTCGTGTGAGTCGATCCCGGAGTGGCGCACGATCCGGCGCACCGTGTTGGGGTCGATGACGAAGTTCTGGCCGCGCTGCTTGGTGGGCCGCAGGTTCAGCGCCGCCGCGAGCCGACGCACCTCCGCCGGACCGAGGCGTCTCGGTCCGGCGGAGGTCTCAGGCACGAGGTCGAGGGTAGGGCAGCGGTCTCGACGCGGTCGCTGGCGCTCCCTGCTCGACCATCGGCACCGTCAGGCCCGCTTACCGCAGACCGGCCAGGCGCCGTAGCCACCCTCGGCGGCACGGACCCTCTCAGCCACGGCGATCTGTGCCGCACGGCTGGTCTGGTCGGGCCGGCCGGCCCCGCCGTACGCGTGCCAGGTGCCGAGGCTGAACTGCAGGCCACCGTAGTAGCCGTTGCCCGTGTTGGCTGCCCAGTTCCCGCCGGACTCGCATCCAGCGATCCGGTCCCAGGCCGACCCGCCGCTTGCGTAGTTCGGCGCCGGTGTCGACGTCCGTGCCGACGACGCGGCCGGGGCTTGCGCCTGGACCGGGGCCGGTGGCGGTGGCGGTGCCGGCGCCTTGGTGCCGACGTTGACGATCTGCGCGACCGGCTGGCTGAGCACCTTCTGGTGCAGGACGTAGCGCTTTTCCAGCGAGCCGTTCTTGAAGACCGCCCGGTAGGTGACCTCGCGGCTCCCGTCCTGGCCCTGGCGCACCGTGGAGGTCTCGCCCCGGGTCATCGACGCGTCCTGATTCTTGATCGTGCTGAACGCGACGGGCTCGGCGGAGACGTGCTCGTTCTTCTTGTAGATCTTGGTGACCACGACCTTGTCCCCGTTGGAGAGGAAGTGCTTCAGGCCGGGCTTGACCACGTCGTCCTTGTTGAAGTCCACGTGCATCTTGGCGAGCAGGTCACGCACGGTGATCGCCGTGACCGTGCGCTTGTGCGCCTTGTGCCCACCGACCTTGAGCACCAGCTGCTTGGGCGTCGCGATCTCCAGCGCCATCCCCTGCCGGTCGATGCTGGCCGACCGGCTGGTGGAGTACTCGGCGCCGGCGAAGCGCAGGCCCAGCTGGTCGAGCGCACCGCTGACGGTGCTCGCCGTGGTCCACTGGGTCGACTTCTTGCCGTCCAGGTTGACCGCCAGCGGCTTGCCGTAGCGCACCGCGATCCGGGTGTTGTCACTCACCGGGGAGCTGGCGGAGGGGGCCACGATGTCGTGGCCGTTGACCTTGATGCCCTGGCTCCTCAGCACGTCACCCACGGTGCCGCCCATGGTGTGGACCTGCTGGGTCTTGCCTTCCACGGACAGGGTGACGGTCTTGCTCATGGCTGCGTAACCGGCGGTCGTCGCGGCGACTGCCAGGGCAACAACCCCGATCAGGATCGCCAGGACGGACCGTTTCTTGATCAGGCGCGCAAAGCTGCGCCTCACGTTCTTAGACCGCACGGATCTCCAGACGTCGTACCTTCCGGGCCACGGGCGCCGATATCGGGGCCATCCCACGCCTGTGCGAACAGGCGGAGCAGAGCCATCTCGATGTCGGGTGGTGGGTGGCGCTCATCCGTTCCCGGCCAACAATCACCTGACGCTAGCGGCCTGTTAGCCGAAGACCAAACGACCCCTGACGCCGAAAGGGACTTTCCGGGCACCGCCGAGTCGCATATCGTGCGGCAGGTCACGTCGGCGCCGTGGCGCCGTCACGCCTGGTCGAGCGCCTCGCCGCCCCAGGAACCGCCGTACGCGTGGTCGGTATTGGCGTCCACGGCACCACACAGACCCCCGAGGTCGACATCCAGGGTGGCCGCCATCGAACGCATCGTGAGAGGCACCAGGTAGGACGCGTTCGGCCGGCCGCGGTGCGGGGTCGGGGTGAGGTACGGCGCATCGGTCTCGACCAGGATCCGGTCGTGCGGAGTGGCCTTGAGCGCGTCGCGCAGCGGCTCGGCGTTCTTGAAGGTGACCGTGCCTGCGAAGGACAGGTAGGCGCCCCGCCGCAGGCACTCTCGGGCGAACGCCGCGTCGCCACTGAAACAGTGCATCACCCACCGCTCCGGGGCGCCGACCTCGTCCAGGATGCGTAGGACGTCGGCGTGTGCGTCGCGGTCGTGGATGACCAGGGTCTTGTCGAGCGCCTTGGCGAGCTCGATGTGGCCGCGGAACGACTCGTGCTGCGCGGCGCGACCGGACTCCTCGGTGCGGAAGTAGTCCAGCCCCGTCTCCCCCACGGCCCGGACCCGGGGGTCGTGCGCCAGCCGTTCGATCTCGTCCAGCGCGCCGTCGAGGGCCCCCTCGGCGGCCAGGCCGGGGGCCTCGTTGGGGTGCAGCGCGACACCGGCCACGATCTGGGCGTGGCTGGTCGCCGCCTCCACCGCCCAGCGGGCGCCGGACAGGTCGCAGCCGATCTGCACGATGCGGGGCACGCCGACCGCGGCGGCCATCCGGAGCGCGTCCTCGGTGGCCAGCCACGAACCGTCCGGCCCGTCGGCGATGTCGAGATGGCAGTGGTTGTCGACGACCGGGTGCGGCAGCGGTTCCGGGGCCGGCGGTCGGACCCGGTCACGACTGCGACCTTCGTCGGTCGCGTGCCTGGCGCGGGTGGGTCCGTCGGTCATGAGGTGATTGTCCCGGTCCGGGCCGGTCC
>JBBSVL010000114.1:0-8064 GCA_038233595.1 Propionibacteriales bacterium
AAGTCGGAGGCCAGGGAACGCGACCGCGTGCGCCTCAGGAAGTTCTTCGGCGCACAAATGCTGCTCATGGGCGACTCACAGGGATCTCCGGAAGCGGATGCCTACTGGAAGGACACCAGCAGACGCGCAGGCGACCATGGATGACGAGCAACAGCCGACCGAGCACGCGGCCCCGGTGCAGACAGGACCCGTCCCCACGGGGCTCCCGCGGCAGCGGCGCTTGCTGGCGGCCACGACGGCGACGGCGCTCGTGGTCGGCGTCGGCGGTCTCGGCGCCGGGATCGTGATCGGGCACGACGCGCGCAGTGGGACCACCACCAGCCCTTCGTCATCTGCACAGCAGAGCCCGGTCATCGGACGAGCCGGCGAAACCTGGCGGTCCCGCGGGAACAACGGTGGGACGACCCCGTACGCCGCCGGCGGCAGCATGACCAGCACGACCAGCACGACCAGCACGAAGGCGACCGGCTCGCAGCTGACCGGTCTGGTCCGGGTCGACGCCACCCTCGGCTACCAGAACGGCGAAGCGGCCGGCACCGGGATGGTCCTCACCTCGACCGGCGAGGTGGTCACCAACCACCACGTGGTCGCCGGGGCGAGCTCGATCCGGGTCACGGTGATGAGCACCGGCACGTCGTACGCCGCCACGGTGGTCGGCACGGACACCAAGGACGACGTAGCGGTGCTCCGGCTCGCGAACGCGACCGGGCTCTCCACGGTGGCCACTGACTCGTCGGCACCCACGGTGGGCGACACGGTCACCGCGGTCGGCACCACCGGTTACCTGAGCGCCGCTGCGGGTCGGGTGCTCGCCGTGAACCAGACGGTCACGACCCAGGCCGAAAAGAGAGTGTCTCGGGCGAACGCCTGACCGGGCTGTTCGAGGTGAGCAGCGACGTGATCGCCGGCGACTCCGGTGGTGCGACGTACGACGCCCAGGGTGACGTGGTGGGGATGACGACGGCGGCGTCCAGCGGTAGGAGCGACGTGGTGGGCTACGCCATCCCGATCGCAAAGGTGCTCAGGATCGCCCGGGACCTCGAGAACGGCTCGACTAGCACCCGCTACACCTACGGCACCGCGGCGTCCCTCGGGGTCGGCCTGGGCACCGATAGCAGCACCGTGCAGGGCGTCTACCGGGGTACGCCGGCCGCGCGGGCGGGAGTCACCGGCGGTCACACCATCACAGCCGTCGACGGCACCCGCATCTCCACGTCCTCCGGCCTTCGCCGCGCACTCCCGCGGCGACAACGTCCGGCTGACCTGGACCGACACCTCCGCCGCGCCGCACACCGCGAGCGTCACCCTCGTCGGCGGTCCGGTGCAGTGACTAGCGCTTGCGCTTCTCCCGCGGCCGCTGCTGGATGTGGATCGGGGTGCCCACGAAACCGAAGTCCTCGCGCAGCCGGCGCTCGATGTAGCGCAGGTAGCCGTCCTCGAGCTTGCCCGAGGTGAACAGCACGAATGTCGGCGGCGCGGTCGACGGCTGGGTCGCGAACATCACCTTGGGCTGCTTGCCGCTGCGTACCGGATGCGGGTGCTCGGCAGCCAGCCGGCCGAGGAACGCGTTGAGGGCCCCCGTGCCGATCCGCGTCTCCCAGCCCTTCAGCGCAGCGTCCAGCGCCGGTACGAGCCGGTCGACGTGCCAGCCGGTGCGGGCGGTCAGGTTGATCCGCGGAGCCCATTGCACGCGCACCAGGTCACGCTCGACCTCCCGGTCGAGGTAGTAGCGGCGCTCCTCGTCGACCAGGTCCCACTTGTTGAAGGCGATCACCAGCGCACGTCCGGCGTCGGCAACGGTCATGATGATCCGTTGGTCCTGCTCGGAGATCGGCTGCGAGCCGTCGACGACCAGCACGGCCACCTCGGCACGGTCGATCGCGGTCGCCGTACGCAGGCTGGCGTAGTACTCCTGGCCCGAGGCCTCCTTGACCCGCTTGCGGATGCCGGCAGTGTCGATGAAGCGCCAGTGCCGCCCGCCGAGCTCGATAAGCTCGTCGACCGGATCGACCGTGGTGCCTGCGACGTCGTCGACGACCACACGTTCGGCCTTGGCCAGCTTGTTCAACAGCGAGGACTTGCCGACGTTGGGCTTGCCCACGATCGCGACCCGGCGCGGCCCGCGGACCTGGTTGAAGGACTCGGGAGGCGACTCGGGAAGCGCCTCGAGGATGGCGTCGAGCAGGTCACCCGAGCCACGTCCGTGCAGGGCCGAGACCGACAACGGCTCGCCCAGCCCGAGGTTCCACAGCGCGTGGGCCTCCGCCTCGGCACGCTGGTCATCGACCTTGTTGGCGGCGAGCACGACCGGCTTGCCGGACCTGCGCAGGATGCGTACGACGGCCGCGTCGGCGTCCGTGATCCCGACGCCCGCGTCGACGACAAACATCACCGCGTCGGCGATGTTGACCGCGACCTCCGCCTGGGCGGCGATCCGCTCGGCCAATCCGCGGGCGTCGGGGTCCCAGCCACCGGTGTCGACCACGGTGAACGCGCGACCGTTCCAGACCGCGTCGTAATAGACCCGGTCGCGGGTGACGCCGGGGCGGTCCTCCACGACGGCCTCACGACGCCCGATGATCCGGTTGACCAGCGTGGACTTGCCCACGTTGGGGCGCCCGACGACGGCCAGCACGGGCACGGGGCCGCCCGGCTCTTCGTCACTCGTTGGGGTGCTGGTCACAATGCTTCCTCTGTCTGGGGGTCGGGCACGGGGCCCGGGGTGGCGATGCCGGTGCGCGACACGGCCTGGTCAAGTAGAGCAGCAACCGCGACCCGGACCTGCTCGGCCGCCCGTCGTACGTCGGATTGGCGCCGGGGCCATGGTTGCCGGTCGAGCTGCAGCGGTTCGCCGTACTGCATCACGACGCGGGTCCCTGACGGTGGCACCGAGTTCAGCGAGCCACCACGCTGGCGCGTCCCGAGGAACACCAGCGGCAGCACCGGCGCACCCGTGACCAGGGCGAGATACGCCGCCCCGCTCTCGGTGCGCAACATCTCCCCGGCTCCGCGTGTTCCCTCGGGGAAGACACCGACCGCCCCGCCGTCCCGCAACACCCGCAACGCCGTACGCACCGCCCGCGGGTCGACCTGGTCCCGCCAGACCGGGATCTGCCCCGCCTGAAGCAGGAACGCGCTCATGGGGCCGTGGAACATCTCCCTCTTGGTCAGCGCGTGCAACGGCCGAGGCGCGAAGATCGCCATCAGCGGGCCGTCGATGAAGCCAGTGTGGTTGGCCGCCACCACGACCGGTCCGGTGGACGGGAACCGCTCGGCACCGTGGATCTCGACGTCGAAGTGCCGCCGGAGGATCGCCCGGGACACCGGCGACAACGTCCGGAGCATCGACCGGTGCGGCTCGCGGACCCCCGCGGTGCGCGGAATCTCGAGGTGTACGGCGAGCCCGTCGGTGCGCGTCACCGCTCCTCCGACGACCGGCCGGAGGGCACCCCGACCGCGTCCCGGACGAGCCGCACCACGTGGTCGACGACCTCCTGCAACGAGTACGGCGTGGTGTCGATGTGCACCGCGCCCGCGGCCATGGTCAGCGGCGCGGTGGCCCGCCCCGAGTCGACCTCGTCGCGCCGGCGCAGGTCTGCCTCGGTGGCGTCCACGGAGCCCGACCCGAGCTCCTGGGTACGACGCTGGGCGCGGGCGGACGGGTCGGCGGTGAGGTAGACCTTCACCTCGGCGTCGGGTGCGACCACCGTGCCGATGTCACGACCTTCGACGACGATCCCGCCGCTGCCGATGCAGGAACGCTGCAGCTCCAGCAGCCGGGCGCGCACCTCGGGCACCGACGCGACCGCCGACACGGCGGAGGTGACCTGCTGGGTACGGATCGCAGCGGCGACGTCCACCCCGTCGAGCCGGATCGTCGGGTTGGCGGGGTCGGTCCCCGAGTCGACGACGGGGCGGCCGCTGACGTCGGCGATCGCCGACGGGTCGCTGAGGTCGACCTGGTTGTCGAGCATCCACTGGGTCATCGCCCGGAACTGTGCACCGGTGTCGAGGTAGCGCAGCCCGAGCGCGGAGGCCACCCCACGCGAGGTGCTCGACTTGCCCGACCCGGACGGGCCGTCCATGGCCACGACGAGGGTGCTGCTCGGGTCGCTGTCCACGGCAGGAACCTTACCGGTGAACGACCCAGCTCCTTGCCTCGAGCGCCTCCCGCAGCGGGTCCGCGGCGGCGGCCTCCACGAGCAGCTCGGTGAGCCCGACCGGGCGGCCGGGATCGTGGTCGATGCGGATGTCCTCGATGTTGGTGCCGATCTCCCCGACGTCGCCGAACAGCCGGGCCAGTTCACCTGGGTGGTCAGGCACCGAGACGTAGACCGCCGCCATCTCCTGCGGCCGGCCACCGTGCTTGCCCGGGATGGCCTCGGTGCCGGCGACCCCGCGTCGCAGCACGGTGTCGAGCGCGGCCGGGTCCTCGAGCGCACCCACCAACGAGTCGAGCTCGGCACGGACCCCGACCAGGAGGGCGCGTACGGCGGGGGCGTTGCCGGCGATGATCTGCTGCCACAGCGCAGGGTCTCCCCCGGCGATGCGGGTCACGTCACGCACGCCCTGGCCCGAGAGTGCAAGCTGGTCGCGGTCGACCGCAGCGAGCTGGCCGGCGACGAGCACCGCCATCAGGTGCGGCAGGTGCGAGGTGCGGGCGACCGCGTGGTCGTGCTCCTCGGGACTCATCCGCACCGTCACCGCGCCGCAGGCGGCGGCGAGTGCCTCCACCCCGGCCACGGCCTCGGGCCCGGACGTGGCGTGCGGGGTCACCGCCCAGGGTCGGCCGTCGAAGAGCACGGCGCTCCCGGCCAGTGGACCTGAGCGCTCGCTCCCGGCCATCGGGTGGCTGCCCACGTAGCGGGTCAGCGCCTCGTCGTCCACGAGTGCGCCGACCTGGGCCAGCGGCTGACCCTTCACACTGCACACGTCGGTCACCACGGCGCCCGAGCCCAGCGCTCTGGCGACCTCCTCGGCGATCGCCGAGGGCGGCACGGCCACGACCACCAGGGCGGCCCTGGCGCCCGCGGGCGCCGGTACGCCGGCACCGAGACCGGCCGCCGTGCGCACATGGTCTGCGTTGCGGTCACTGAGCCACACCTCGAACCCGGCCCGGGTGAGCGCCAGCCCGATCGAGGTGCCGAGCAGGCCGGCACCGACGACATGGACCTGGCCGGTGGGCGGTTCAGCGCTCATCGGCGAAGCCACCAGGAACCGGCTCGTCCGGCACAGAACGCACCCGGGTCAGGTCGCTGCGCAGCGTGGCGGCCCCGTGCAGGTAGAGATGTGTTATCTCTGAGCGTTCTAAGCTCGTCTCAATGTGGGCGAGAAGCCTCACGACCCTAGGCATCGAATCACGGATCTCCAGCTCGCGGGCGCAGATCAGCGGGATCTCGCCGAAGCCCAGCCCCCGCGCGGCGTACGCCGGGAACTCCGCGTGCAGGTCGCTGGTAGCGGTGAAGATCACGCTGATGAAGTCGTCCACCTCGAGATCGTTGGCGTCCATCACCTGCTGCACCAGCTCGGTGACCCGGTCGAGCATCTGCTCGCGGGTGTCACTCTCGAGCTGGGTGGCTCCTCGCACCGCTCGCACCGACATGCCCCGACCCTATCGAGGTCGGCGCTCAGAGCCCGGCACCGTCCAGCAGGGTGCCGAGCTCGGTGCGGTCGAGCTCGCGCAACCGGCCCCGCTTGAGCTGGCCCAGCTCGACCGGACCGATCCGGGTGCGGGTCAGCCGCTGCACCGGGTGCCCGACCTGGTCGAGCAGCCGGCGCACGATCCGGTTGCGGCCCTCGTGGATCACCAGCTCCACGATGCTCCGTTCGCCATGGCTGGAGATCACCCGTGCGCTGCTCACCTGGACCGGGCCGTCCTCCAGGGTCACGCCGTCCGTCAGTGCGCGCAGAGTGGTTCTGGTGACCACACCGGCCACCTCGGCGACATAGGTCTTCTCGATCTCGTACGACGGGTGCGCCAGCTTGTGAGCGAGGTCGCCATCGTTGGTCAGGATGATCAGCCCGTCGGTGTCGGTGTCGAGCCGGCCGACGTGGAAGAGCCGCTCGGGGCGGTCGACCACGAAGTCGGTCAACGTCGCACGCCCCTCAGGGTCAGACATCGTGGAGACAACCCCTCGGGGCTTGTTCAGCACCAGGTAGACGTGGGCGCTCACCGGCGGCAGCCGCTTGCCGGCCACCCGGACCACCGCCGTGCGCGGGTCGACCTTGGTGCCCAGCCGGGTGACGACCTCGCCGTCGACCTCGACCTGGCCACCGAGCATCAGCTCCTCGCACTTGCGCCGACTGGCGACCCCGGAAGCCGCGAGCAGCTTCTGCAGCCTGACCAGCCCGTCGGCGTCGGTCGGCATCCCCGGGATCGCATGGTCGGCCGCATCTGGCTGCTGGGTCATACCGGGTCGTCCGCCGCGGCCGGTTCCTCCGTGCCGGCGGCCGTGAACTCCTCGAACTCGGCACCGAGGTCGCCCATGTCCCCCATGTCCGGCAGGTACGGCGCCAGGTCGGGCAGCTCGCCGAGCGAGGTCACCCCGATGCGCTCCAGGAAGTACGTCGTGGTGCAGTAGAGGTTCGCACCGGTCTCCTGGTCGGTCCCGGCCTCCTCCACGAGCCCCCGGCTGAGCAGGGTGCGCATCACGCCGTCGACGTTGACACCGCGCACCGCGGAGACCCGGGCCCGGCTGACCGGCTGCTTGTAGGCGACCACGGCCAGGGTCTCCAGAGCGGCCTGGGTGAGCCGGGCCTGCTGACCATCGAGCACGAACTTCTCCACCACCGGCGCGTAGTCCTCGCGGGTGTAGAAGCGCCAGCCACCGGCCACGTTGCGCAGCTCGAAGCCACGACCCTGCTCGTCGTACTCCCTGACGAGAGCGGTCAGCGCCCCGGCGACGTCGGGCACCGGATGGCCCACAGCGCTGGCCAGCGTGGTCAGGTCCAGTGGCTGGTCGGCCACCATCAGCACTGCCTCGAGTGCGGGCCGCAGGTCCCCCAGAGGTACGGCGAGGGTGTCGGGCTCGGTCTGCTCGTCGATTGGCTGCTCACTCACCTGGGGTTTCCTCGTCCTCGTCGGCTTCCTGGCGGTCCTCGGGCACCGGTGCGTCGTCCTCACCGTCGAACTCGTCGGTGATCTCGATCTCGCCGTCGTCCGCACCGGTCCATCGGATCGTCAGCTCGCCCAGCGGCGTCACCTGGTCGAAGCCGACCGCACCCTCGCGGAAGAGCTCCAGCAGCGCCAGGAACCGGGCCACCCTGGTCAGCATGTCCGGTGAGTCGCCGGCCAGCGCGCGGAAGGTCATCGTGCCCTGCCGCCGCAACCGGTCGATCACCAGGGCGGCCTGCTCCTTCACGCTCACCGTCGGTGCGTGCAGGTGCGCGAAGGACACCTGCAGCTCCGGCTTGGGCTCCAGCGCCTTCGCCGCGAGAGCGGCGAACTCCTCCAGCCCGAGGCCGATCAGCACCTCGGGGAGCAGCGTCGCGTAACGCTCATCGAGGCCGACAGCGCGGGGGTAGCGCCTGGCTTCGGCGGCGACCCGGCGCTGGATGAGGGCGGCGACCTGCTTATAGGCGCGGTACTGCAGCAGCCGCGCGAACAGCAGGTCACGCGCCTCGAGCAGCGCCAGGTCCTCCTCGTCCTCCACGTCGCCCTGCGGAAGCAGCCGAGCCGCCTTGAGGTCGAGCAGGGTGGAGGCCACGACCAGGAACGACGTGGTCTGCTCGAGGTCCCACTGCTGACCGCCGGCCTTGATGTGGGCGATGAACTCGTCGGTGACCTTGGACAACGCCACCTCGGTGACGTCGAGCTTGTGCTTGGAGATCAGGCTGAGCAGCAGGTCGAACGGGCCCTCGAAGTTGTCCAGCCGGACCGAGAACCCGGGGGTGGCGACCTCACTCGGGGCACTCTGCGTGGCTCCGGCGACGGCGCTCATCGGTCCGTCAGCCGCTTGACCAGCCGGCTGTCCTCGCCGGCGGCCTCGAGGTCGGCGAGCACCATCGCCACTGCCTCCCGGACCAGCCGGCCACGGTCCACGACCAGTCCGTGCCGGCTGCGCA
>JBBSVL010000115.1:0-8056 GCA_038233595.1 Propionibacteriales bacterium
GCACAGGAGGCGGTGGCCTACGGGCTGGCGGACGGGGTGCTGGACAGCCGCAAGCCGGGTCTCGAGCCCTAGGCGGCCCGGCAGACCGGCCCCGACGGCGGAGGCCCGGCCGGCCTGGTCGGTCTGCTGGTGGGCTGGTTCGGGGCGAGCCGGCGGGTGACCCGGAGCGTCAGGTCGACCAGGCGAAGACCGAGCGCTCCCGCGACGGCGCCGAGCACCTCGGAGCTGGGCTCCTTGCGGCCGCGCTCGACCTCCGAGAGGTACTGGGTGGAGACGCCGGCGGTCCCCGCGACGTCGGACAGGGTCCGCCCGGTGCGCTTGCGCTCCGTGCGCAGCTCGCGACCGACCGCCTCGCGCCACAGCGGTTCGGGTGCGGGACGGGACGGCCGCTCCCGGGCCGGAAACGCGAGGAGATCTCCCATGGCTCGAACATAGGCCGTCGGAACCTCGCCGGACGCGATGTTCGCGACCGGCGAAACCGCTCAGCCGGCCGGCGGCTCGGCGCCGACGACCCACATCGAGAAGAACTGGGAGCCACCGCCGTACGCGTGGCCCAGTGCCTTGCGGGCGCCGTCCACCTGGTGCTCACCGGCCTGGCCGCGCACCTGCAGCGCGGCCTCGGCGAACCGGAGCATCCCGGAGGCGCCGATCGGGTTGGAGGAGAGCACTCCGCCGCTCATGTTCACCGGCAACGTGCCGGTCAGCGCGGTCGCCCCGGACTCGGTGAGCTTCCAGCCGTCGCCCTCGGCGGCGAACCCGAGGTTCTCCAGCCACATCGGCTCGAACCACGAGAAGGGCACGTAGACCTCGGCGCAGTCGATCTCGTCGATCGGGGAGGTGATCCCGGCCTGCTTCCACAGCGAGGCCGCGGCCTCCCGGCCGGCGTGCGGGTTGACCTGGTCGCGCTCGGCGGCCGTGGTCGGCTCCGAGCGCATCGCGGTGCCGTGGACCCAGGCCGGGTTGTTGACGCCGGAGCGGGCCACCGCACTCTCGGAGCCGATCACCATCGCGCAGGCGCCGTCGGAGGACGGGCAGGTCTCGTCGTACCGGATCGGGTCCCACAGCATCTGCGAGGCCAGCACCGACTCCACCGTGGTGTCCTTGTTGTGCAGGTGCGCGTAGGGGTTCGCACATGCGTTCTGCCGGTCCTTCGCGGCCACCATGGCGCCGATGTGCGCGGGCGCTCCGGCGCGCCGGATGTAGGAGCGCACGTGCGGAGCGAAGTAGCCGCCGGCACCCGCGTGCACGGGCATGATGAACGGCACCGGCACGGAAAGCGCCCACATCGCGTTGGACTCCGACTGCTTCTCGAAGGCCACCGTCAGCACCCGATCGTGGACTCCGGCCTGCACCAGGGAGGTGGCCACGATCGCTGTCGAACCACCGACCGAACCGGCCGTGTGCACCCGCAGCAGGGGCTTGCCGACGGCACCGAGCGCCTCCGCGAGGTAGAGCTCGGGCATCATCACGCCCTCGAACAGGTCGGGAGCCTTGCCGACCACGACGGCGTCGATGTCGTCGAAGGTCAGCTGCGCGTCGGCCAGGGCCCGGTCGATCGCCTCGCGGCAGATCCCGGCGATGGACACGTCGCGGCGCTTGGCTCGGTGGTGGGTCTGACCGATCCCGATCACCGCAGCGGGCCGCCTAGAGCGACCGGAGTGACTGGAGTGACTGGACTGAGCGGCCATCAGCGACTCCCCTCGACTCGACCCGCTCGCATGGTGCACACCAGGTTCTGCTGCAGCGCGGGCCCGGAGGTGGCATGGCCCAGGGCCGACTGCACGTCTCCCGACCAGATCCGCTTCGCTGCCTCGCCGATCCGGATCAGGCCGCTCGCGAACATGGGGTTGCCGCAGAGCGCACCTCCCGACGGGTTGATCTCGACGTCGTCGCCGAGCTCCAGCGCGCGGCGCAGGATCAGCTCCTGGTGGCTGAACGGCGCATGCAGCTCGGCCAGCTCGACCGTTCCTACTCCGGCGGCGGCTCCCGCTGCCCGGGCGCTGGGGGAGCCGGTCAGGTCTCGGCTGCCCAGGTGCAGCGGGTCGATGCGGTGCTCGATGCCGCCGATCCAGGCCGGCCGGCTGCGGACCTCCTCGGCGCGGTCCTCGGCTGCGAGGATCACCGCGGCCGCTCCGTCGGAGACCGGCGCGCAGTCGGAGCGGCGCAGCGGATCGGCATAGACCGGCTCACCGAGGATGTCGTCGGTCGAGACGGCGCCGGACATCACGGCGTACTCGTTGTCGCACGCGCTGGTCCGGGACCGTGCCACGACCCCGGCCATCGCTCGTTCGTCCCACAGGCCCTGGTCCAGCCCGAGCCGGGCCTGCAGCCCGGCCACGGACACGGTGTCGGGCCACAGCGGCGTCATCGTGTACGGGTCGAGCTGTAGTGCGAGGGTACGACGCAGCACACTCGCCGAGGACTTGCCGAAGCCGTAGACCAGCGCGGTGTCGACCTCCCCGGTCTGGATCTTCAGCCAGGCCTCGTAGAGCGACCAGGCGGCGTCCATCTCGACGTGCGACTCGTTGACCGGGGGGAGCGCCCCGATGGCGTCGACCGCGGAGACGAACGAGAACGACCGACCCGCCAGGTAGTCGCTGGACCCCGAGCACCAGAAGCCGATGTCGGACTTGGTCCACCCGGTCTGCTCGAACAGCTCGGCGAAGATCGGCACCAGCAGCTCGGTGCAGGTGGGGGAGCCGTCCAGCTCCTTCATCTGCCGCTGGGCGAACCCGACGACGGCCACAGATCGCACAGTCTCGAACTCCTTTTCCTCAGAGGTGCTGCTTGTAGGTCTCGTATTCGGCGTCGGGCTCACCGGTCGGCCGGAAGTGGCTGATGTTCGCGATCGTGGTGCCCCACTGGTCGCGTGGCTTCCACACCGCCTCGACCCGCATCCCCATCCGGACGTCGGCCGCCGCCACGTCGAGGACCAGGTGCAGGAACGCGATGTCAGCCCCGTCCAGCAGCACGTAGGCCGAGACGTACGGCGGCTCGATGGCCTGGCCCATGAAGGGCACGTTGACGATGCAGAACGTGGTCACCGTGCCGTGGTCGGGGAGCTCGACCTCGTCGGTGGTGGGGACACCGTCGACCGGGCAGGCGCCGCGTGGGGGGACGTAGACCTTGTGGCAGCTCGGGCAGCGCTGGCCCAGGAGTCGACCCTCGGCCAGGCCGCGGAAGAACTTCGACTCCTCCGGGGACGCGGCGTAGTCGTAGGCCAGCCGGACCGGGGTGACGACGCCGGTGACGGGCTCGATGACCGGGGTCTCGACGCGCTCGCTCGCGTTCACCGCTCGACCACCGGGGTCGAGGTCAAAACACACGATGTCGTTGATCTGGCCCACCGTCTCCGCCGCCCAGCGGGCCCGCACCCGCATCCCGGTCGACATCGCATCGGCGGACCCGGCGTCGACGGCGTGCAGCATCGGGGCGTCGGCACCGTCCAGCAGCACCAGGGCGAACGCGAACCGCTGGTCGAGCGGCTGGTCGGCGACCGGATCGCTCACCCACGCCCAGGTCTGTACGACGCCGGTGTCGGCGACCGGTACCAGCTCGGTGACCGCCTCGTGGGTGGTTGCGTCGAACTCCGGGGGTGGGACGACGACCCGTCCGCCCGCCGTCCGTCCGCCGAGGATCTGCCGGTCGCGAAGACCGGTCATGAACTGGGACAGCACCGGGCCGAGCGACCTGGTGTAGTCGAACTCGACCCGCATCGGGGCATGCAGGGTGCTGAGGGGAGTGGCGCCGGTCATGTCTCGAAACTAGAACATGTTCTATTCAACTGACAAGCCTTCTGACAGGGTGGCCGCCATGAAGCTTGGACTGCAGCTGGGCTACTGGGGGGCGCAGCCGCCCGGAGGCGTCGCCGAACTGGTGGCTGCCGCCGAGGAGGCCGGGTTCGACGCGCTGTTCACTGCCGAGGCCTGGGGCTCGGACGCGTTCACCCCGCTTGCCTGGTGGGGTCGGGAGACCAGCCGGCTCCGGCTCGGCACGTCCATCGTGCAGATGTCCGGCCGCTCGCCGACATCGATAGCCATGCACGCACTGACCCTCGACCACCTCTCCGGCGGCCGGGTCGTCCTCGGGATGGGTGTCTCCGGACCGCAGGTGGTCGAGGGCTGGTACGGCGCGCCGTTCTCCAAGCCGCTCGCCCGCACCCGCGAGGTGGTCGAGATCATCCGCAAGGTGCTTGCGCGCGAGGCTCCGGTGACCAACGACGGGCCGCACTACCCGCTGCCCTACACCGGCGAGGGGGCGGTCGGTCTCGGCAAGCCGCTCAAGCCGATCGTGCACCCGCTGCGGGCAGACGTCCCGATCTGGCTCGGTGCTGAGGGACCGAAGAACGTCGCGCAGACCGCGGAGATCGCCGATGGCTGGATCCCGATCTTCTACTCACCCGCGTCCGCCGGGATGTACCAGCCTTGGCTGGACGAGGGGTTCGCGCGCCCGGGTGCCCGTCGCACCCGCGCCGACTTCGAGATCGCCAGCACCTGCCACCTGCAGGTCACCGACGACCCTGCCGCCGTGATCGAGGCGCTCAAACCGACCGTGTCGCTCTACATGGGCGGGATGGGCTCCAAGGAGCAGAACTTCCACAAGCAGGTCTTCGAGCGGATGGGGTACGCCGACGTGGCCGACCGGGTGCAGGAGCTCTACCTCGCCGGCAAGAAGGACGAGGCGACTGCGCAGGTTCCCGACGAGCTGGTCGACCAGCTGCACATCGTCGGTGACGCGGTCAAGGTGCGCGACCGGGTACAGGAGTGGGAGGCGTCCGGGGTCACCACGCTGCTGCTCAGCTGCCGCACGCCTCAAGAGCTCCGCGAGGTAGCCGAGGTGCTGGCCTGATGATGCAGGACCTGCTCCGGGTCGGCACCCACAACGGCCACCTGATGGTGGCCGCGTTGAAACGGCACCGCGACAAGCCCGTGATGCGCCTGGGCGACACGGTGCTGACCGGTGGCGAGACGGCCGCCCGGATCAGTCAGTACGTCCAGGCCTTCGAGGCGCTCGGCGCGGGCCGCGGCACCTCCGGAGCGCTGCTCGCGCTGAACCGGCCGGAGGTGCTGTTCATCCTCGGCGCGGGCCAGACCCAGGGCTACCGGCGTACGTCGCTGCACCCGCTCGGCTCGCTGGACGACCATGCCTACGTGATCGAGGACGCCGAGATCACCACGCTGGTGATCGACCCGGTGCCGATGTTCGTCGAGCGTGCGCTCGGGCTGCTCGAGAGGGTGCCGGGGCTGACCCAGGTGCTGACCATCGGACCGGTACCGGACGAGCTCGCCCATGTCGGCCAGGATCTTTCCGCTGCGGCCGCGGCATTCGAGCCGAGCCCGCTCGAGGCGGCGCTGCTGGCACCGGACCACATCGTGTCGATCACCTACACCGGGGGCACGACCGGCAAGCCGAAGGGGGTGATCGGCACCGCCGGCGAGATGAACACGATGACCCAGATCCAGCTCGCCGAGTGGGAGTGGCCGGAGCTGCCGAAGTTCCTGATGTGCACCCCGCTCTCGCACGCCGGCGCGGCGTTCTTCGTGCCGACCGTGATCAAGGGCGGCTCGTTGTTCGTGCTGCCGCGGTTCGACCCGGCCGAGGTGCTGCGCACCATCGAGGAGGAGCGGATCACCGCCACCATGCTGGTGCCGTCGATGCTCTACGCGCTGATGGACCACCCGGACTCGCAGACCCGGGACCTGTCCTCGCTGGAGACCGTCTACTACGGCGCCTCGGCGATCAACCCGGTGCGGCTGGCCGAGGCGGTCAGGCGGTTCGGGCCGATCTTCGCGCAGTACTACGGTCAGTCCGAGGCCCCGATGGCGATCAGCTACCTGGCCAAGGGCGACCACGACCCGGTCGGGCGTCCGGAGCGGTTGTCGTCCTGCGGGCGGCCGTCGGCGCTGCTGCGCACGGCGCTCCTCGGCGAGGACGGGAAGCCGGTTGCGACCGGGGAGCCGGGCGAGATCTGCGTAGCGGGGCCGTTGCTGGCGGGTGGCTACTGGAAGCTGCCGGAGGAGACCGCGGCGACCTTCCGGGACGGCTGGATGCACACCGGAGACATCGCCCGTGAGGACGAGGACGGCTTCTGGTACATCGTGGACCGCACCAAGGACATGATCGTCACCGGCGGCTTCAACGTCTTCCCGCGGGAGGTCGAGGACGTGGTCGCCGAGCACCCGTCGGTCGCCCAGGTGGCCGTGATCGGCACGCCCGACGAGAAGTGGGGCGAGGCGGTCACCGCGGTCGTCGTACTCCGCGAGGGGGCGGACACCTCCGAGGGTGCCGTGGCGCGGATGACCGAGCAGATCAGGGCGGCTGTCAAGGAGCGCAAGGGTGCGGTGCACTCGCCCAAGCAGGTGGTGGTCGCCGACTCGATCCCGATGACGGGGTTGGGCAAGCCGGACAAGAAGACCCTGCGCGCGCAGTTCTGGGGCGACCAGAACCGCTCGGTCGGCTGAGACGTCAGTCAGGACACGGCCACGAGGGCTGAGTCAACGAGTCGCGTTCCAAGGGTCGTCGGGCAGCCTGGACCAGCTCTGCATGTCCTCGCGGCGGCCGTTCTTCTGGTGCATCGAGCGAAGCACCCCCTCGAGGGTGTAACCCGCCTTCTCGGCTACCCGGGAGGAGCCCGCGTTGGAGACTGCGATCAGCAGCGACACCCTGAGTAGCCCCTCGTCGAACGCCCACGTCGTCAGCGCGTCGAGGGCCTGCGTGGCGACTCCGCGGCCTCGCGCCCAGGGAGAGACCGAGTAGCCGAGCTCCGCCTCCAGATCCAAGCGGTCGACATCGAAGGCGACTGCGTAGCCGCAGAACGAGTCGTCGGTGTCGAGGACGGCGAAGTTGTACCGGTCCTCGTTGTCGTCGTACCGACGCATCCAGTCGTCCTCCCAGCCGTCCGGGATCGGATCCGGCGTGCCGGTGAAGCGCAGCCCCATCGGGTCGCGGATCGTCTCGGCGAACGCGGCCGTGTGCTCGGGGGCGAAGGGGGCCAGGTGGATCGACGTCACGGAGGAGACGCTAGTGGCACAGCCCGCCGGGGCGGAACGACTTGACGGCTCAGCGGCCGGTGAAGCGTGGCGGGCGCTTCTCCGCGAAGGCCCGCGGGCCCTCCTTGGCGTCCTCGGAGGCGAACACGGCGGCGCCGACCGCGGCGTCGTCGCGCCAGCAGTCGTTCTCGTGCTTGCCGTCTGAGTCCCGCATCGTCTTGAGCACCGACTGCACGGCGAGCGGCCCGTTGGCGGCGATCATCGCCGCGACCTCGTGTGCCTTGGCCAGTGCCTGCCCGTCGGGTACGACGTGCCCGATCAGCCCGATCTCCTTGGCCTCCGCCGCCTTGATGTGGCGTCCGGTGAGCAGCAGGTCGGCCGCGACGGTGTAAGGAATCTGGCGGGGGAGCCGGACCGCCGAGCCGCCGAGCGGGTAGAGCCCCCACTTCGGCTCCGAGACCCCGAACCTGGCGGACTCACCGGCGATCCGGATGTCGGTGGCCTGCAGGATCTCGGTGCCGCCGGCGATCGCCGGGCCCTCGACGGCGGCGACCATCGGCTTGGTCAGCCGGTAGCCCTTGAGCAGCGACTTGATCATCGAGGGGTCGAACGCGCCGGACTCGAAGCTGTCCGAAGGGGACTGCTTCGACATCGCCTTCAGGTCGGCACCGGCGCAGAAGTAGCCTCCGGCACCCGTCAGGATCACCACCCGGACCTCGGGGTCGGAGTCGACCCGGTCCCAGGCGTCGCTGAGGATCGCGAGCATCTCCCCGGACAGGGCGTTGCGGGCCTCCGGACGGTTCATGGTGACCACGAGGGTGTGCCCGTCGAGCTCGACCAGAGCATGGGGTTGCGCGTTCGGAGCGGGTGACTCGGCCATGGCGAGCATGGTAGTCAGAAACAAGAACGTGTTCTAGTCTTGCGGTCATGGCCCTGAACATCGCCGACCTCTTCGAGCACGCCGTGGACGCCGTCCCGGACGCTCCCGCGCTCAAGGTCCGCGACCGGGTGGTGACCTACGCCGAGCTCGAGGCGGATGCCAACCGGCTCGCGCACTTCCTGGCCAC
>JBBSVL010000116.1:0-7912 GCA_038233595.1 Propionibacteriales bacterium
GCCTCGGCCCGCTCCACGCGCGCCAGCCGGCTCGAGGTGATCTCGATGCCGTAGGCGATCCGCGAGCTCAGGCAGGCCGCGGCCGGCTTGTCCCAGGTGGGCAGGTCCCACTCGCGCGAGGCGGCCCGGACCTGGGCCTTGGTCAGCCCGGCGTCGAGCAACGGCGTGACGGCACCTCGGTCTTCGGCGGCCTTGATCCCCGGACGGAAGCCGGCGCGGGCGTCGTCGGCGTTGGTGCCGGTCGCCACCACGTCGTACCCCTGCGCGGCGGCCAGCGGGACGAGCACGTCGAGCAGCTCGGACTTGCAGAACGCACAGCGGTCACCGGCGTTGGCACGGTAGCCGTCGCGGGACATCTCGTCGGTCTCCGGGGTGAACACGGTCACCCCGAGGCCGGCAGCGAAGTCCAGCGCGGGCTGACGCTCGGACATCGGGAGCGAGTCGGAGTAGGCCGTCGCAGCCGCCACGTTGCCCGGGCCGAGCGCGCGGACCGCTGCGGCGAGCAGGAAGGCACTGTCGGCGCCGCCGGAGAAGGCGACCATCAGCCGTTCGTGGCCCTTCAGCGCTGCCTCGAGGTCGGCCAGCCGGGTCTCCAGCAGGTGAGCGCCGAGCCAGGCGGGGAACTGTGTCAGGTCCCGGAGCACGACGTCGGTGCCAGCAGCTCGCAGCTCCTGCTCGGTGCATCCACCGGTGAGCACCGAGACACTGGTGGCTCCGGCTGCCCGGGCGCCCTCGACGTCGTGGACGTGGTCGCCGACATAGATGCTGGCGCCGTGCTCGCGCAGCACCGCACCCTTGCCCGGCCCCCATACCCAGCCCTCGACGTGGTCGACGTCGAGACCGAGGTGGTCGACGTGCAGCTGGGCGTTCGGGGTGTGCTTGCCGGTCACCAGCAGCACCCGGCCGTGCTCACGTCGTACGGCCGCAATTGCGTCGCGCGCACCCGGGAGCACCTCGGTCGGCAGCACCGCGGTGTCGGGGTAGAGCGCCCGGAACCGGTCGGTCGCCGGACCGATCCGGTCCTCGGACATGTGCTCGCGGAGCAGGAGGTCGAGCGGCGGCCCGAGCGTCGCTGTCATCGCCTCGACCGGAAAGTCGATGTCGAGCTCGGCACCGAGCGCCTCGAGGGTCGCGGCGAAGCCTGCCGCTGTGTCGATCAGCGTCATGTCAAGGTCGAACCCGACCACCAGCTGACCCGTCATGCCTCCAGAATATCGCTGAGGCGTCGCAACATGCAGCGTGTAGCTGGCCGAGGCGTCGCATCGTGTCGGTGACAGGTTCAGGACGCGACGCCTCGGCAGCTCTATCGGCGCAGGAAGCGACGCCTCAGGGCAGCCGGGCTGTGACGACGCGGTCGAGCACGTCGAGGGGCAGCGAGCCGGAGTCGAGCACGGCGGAGTGGAACGCCTTGACAGCGAAGGCAGCCTCCTGGCGCTGCTCGGCCTCGCGGCGCATCCGTTGGATCTCCAGGCGACCGACCATGTACGACGTGGCCTGCCCCGGCGAGACGACGTAGCGGTCGACCTCCGGGCGGACCACCCCCTCGGACAGGGGCGAGTTGGCCACCATGTAGTCCACCGCCTGCTCCCTGCTCCAGCCGAGCGCGTGCAGCCCGGTGTCGACCACCAGCCGGCAGGCCCGCATCGAGTCGGCGGAGAGCATCCCGATCCGGTCGATGTCGGAGCCGTAGAGGCCCATCTCGTCGCTGAGTCTCTCGGAGTACAACCCCCAGCCCTCGGCGTACGCCGCGTTGTGCAGGTGCTTGCGGAACTCCGGCACGGTGTCGGGCAGCTCTGCGGCGATGGCGAGCTGGAGGTGGTGACCTGGGATGCCCTCGTGGAAGGCCATCGACTCCAGCTCGAAGGTGCCCCACGCCTCCGGGTGCTCGATGTTGACGAAGAACGTGCCACCGCGGCTACCGTCGGAGGCGGGCGGGAAGTAGAATGCCTTCGCGCCCGTCGTCGTACCCTCCACCGCGCACGGCGCCTTGGGGACGACGTCGAACCAGTCGCCCATCGCCGCCGCGGCCCGGGCCATCGCCACCTTCGAGGCGGTGACCAGCTGGTCATCGGTCCGGAAGTGCAGGGCCGGGTCGGTGCGGATCTTCTCGAAGATCTCCGCCAGGTCGCCGGTGCCCACGGCGGCCGGGCCGAGCGAGCGGTACTCGTCGGCAAGCGCCTCGATCTGGGCCAGCCCGATGTCGTGGATCTCCTGGGCGGTCTTGCCGGTCGTGGTGAAGTAGCGCAGCGTCCGGGCGTAGGCGTCCTCGCCGTCGTCGAGCCAGGACAGGCCGCACCGGTCGTCGGACCGTGCCTGCGGCAGCACGACGTCGCGCAGCACGTCACGGTAGGCCGCCATCCCCGGCCGGATCGACGACTCGACCACCTTCTCCAGCCGAGCGCGCCAGGCGTCCGCGTCGATACCGTCGGGAGCGTGGAGCGCAGCCACCATCGGGTCGTCGGCAACATCAACGGCCAGCGCCGCCTCGAGCTGGTCGATGGTGCCGCTCACCGCGAAGGCAGCCGGGGTGCGACCGGTCTCGACGCCCTCGCGGTGCCGCTGGGCGGTGTCCCGGAACCACTGACCGATGCCGTCGAACGTCTCGACCATCGCCTCCGCAACCTCGGCGGTCGGCAGGTTGAGCATGCCCAGGACCAGCGGGAGGCTGGTCTGCTCACCGAAGATCGGATCCGCGCCGAGCTCCATGAGCCGAGCCTCCAGCAGGTCGGCGCCCGACGTCGCTCCGGAGACGAGCACGGCCCGGGTGATCCGCTGCTGCTCGTCCAGCTGCTCTGCGTCGAGCGCCTCTGCACGCCTCGCGAAGTCGCGCAGGGTCGCGATCTGGCTGTCCTCGGCGGCCCTGGAGACCTCCTCGAAACGGCCGGTCGTCGGGTAGAACCCGAGCAGGTGCGCCTCGGTGGGGCCGGTGTCGAGAACGGCCTTCCAGTACTCCTCGGACAGTGAGTCGACCGAGTCGGCGCTCGCCGGCGATGTCATCCGTGCTCCTTACTGGTCAGGCCGAGCTGTTCGGCGGTCTCCTCGCGCATCTGGATCTTGCGGATCTTGCCCGTGACAGTCATCGGGAAGTCCTCCACGACCAACACGTAGCGCGGGATCTTGTAGTGCGCAAGCTTGCCCGCGGCGAACTCGCGCACCGCGGCAGTGTCGACGGGAGGCGCACCGGGTCTCATCTTGACCCAGGCACAGAGCTCCTCGCCGTACCTCTGGTCCGGTACGCCGATCACCTGTACGTCGGCGATGTCGGGGTGGGTGTAGAGGAACTCCTCGATCTCGCGCGGGTAGATGTTCTCCCCGCCGCGGATCACCATGTCCTTGATCCGCCCGACGATGTTGCAGTAGCCGTCCTCGCGCATCTCGGCCAGGTCACCGGTGTGCATCCAGCCCTCCGGATCGACGGCCTCCCCCGTTTTCTCCGGGTCGTCCCAGTAGCCGATCATCACCGAGTAGCCACGGGTGCAGAACTCCCCCGTCTCACCGCGCTCCACGGTCTCGCCGGTCACCGGGTCGACCACCTTGATCTCGACGTGCGGGTGCACCCGCCCGATGGTGGCGGTACGGCGGTCGAGGTCGTCATCGGAGCGGGTCTGGCAGGAGACCGGCGAGGTCTCGGTCATCCCGTAGGCGATGGACACCCCGGACATGTTCATGTCGTCGATGCAGTGCCTCATCACCTCGACCGGGCAGATCGAGCCGGCCATGATCCCGCTGCGCAGCCGGCCGAAGTCGGTGCTGGGAAAAGAAGCGTCGTTCTGCATCGCGATGAACATCGTCGGCACGCCGTACAGCACCGTGCAGCGCTCCTCCTGCACCGCCTTCAGCGTGACCGCCGGGTCGAAGCCCTGCGCGGGGATCACCATCGTGGCGCCGTGGGTGGTGCACCCGAGGTTCGCCATCACCATCCCGAAGCAGTGGTAGAAGGGCACCGGGATGCAGAGCCGGTCCTCGGCGGTGAGGTCGATCGTCTCGGTCGTGAAATAGCCGTTGTTCAAGATGTTGCGGTGGCTCAGCGTCGCGCCCTTGGGGTAGCCAGTGGTGCCCGACGTGTACTGGATGTTGATCGGGTCACCGGCTTCCAGCGTCGACATCCGCTGTCTGATCGCGTCCTCGGGCAGGTCCCTGCCCTCGGCGAGCAGCGTGCCCCAGTCGTCGGTGCCGATGTAGACGACGCGCTCCAGAAGCTCTCCGGTGATCGAGCCCGCCGACATCGTCTCCTCGACCATCTCGCGGTAGTTGCTGGACTTGAACCCGACGGCAGAGATCAGCATCCGCATCCCGGACTGGTTGACCACGTAGGACAGCTCGTGGGTGCGGTACGACGGGTTGACGTTGACCAGGATCGCGCCGATCTTCGCGCTGGCGTACTGCGCGATGGTCCACTCCGCGCAGTTCGGCGCCCAGACCCCGATCCGCTCGCCCTTGGCCAGACCGGCCCCGAGCAACCCGCGAGCCAGGGCGTCGACGTCGCGGTCCAGCTCGGCGTAGGTCCACCGGCGACCAGACGCACACTCGACCAGCGCCTCGTGGTCGCCGTGCTCGGCCACGGTCCGCGCGAAGTTGGCCCCGATCGTCTCCTCGAGCAGATCGGGGGCAGTCTCTCCGGCGGCGTATGACTCCATGAATTTCACCTTAGACTCCGGCATGGACCTGGACGAGTACCTCACCTGTGATGCGACCACGCTGACCGGCATAGTGGCCAAGCAGGAGGTCACGGCGGCCGGACCGCCGACCCGGAACTGTCCCGCCCGTTCTCCGGGGTCCCGTTCCTGGTCAAGGACCTCTGCCAGGAGCACGCCCTGGTCACCCGGGCTTGCTCGACGCCGGGCTGGTGATCTTCGGCAAGACGAACACCACGGAGTTCGGCGAAGGGGGTCACCGAGTCCGAGCTGTGGGGGCCCGCCCGCAACCCCCGGAACGCCAACCAAACGCCTGGCGGGTCGTCGGGTGGTCCGCATCCCCGCGGCGTGCAACGGCCTGGTCGGCCTGAAGACCAGCCGCGGCGTCGGGCCGTACGGCCCGCAGACCGGCGAGGCGATGTTCGAGATGGTGACCCAGGGAGTGGTCTTCCGCACGGTTCGTGACAGCGCGGCGCTGCTGGACGCGATCATCGCTCCCGACCCGACCGCCGACTACCAGGCCGCGCTCCCCCAGGTCGTTCGCGGAGTCTGGCCACGAGCCACCCGGGCAAGCTGAGGATCGGCTACTCCTCCTCGCCCGCGATCAACGCCAACCCGGACCCCGAGGCCGTCGCTGCGGTCGAGGGCGCCGCCCAGCTGCTCGGCGGGCTCACCTCCCCCACCCCGCGATCAGCATCCCGCTGCGCTGGACGATGCCGGGGCTCCGCCGCCCTGGACCCGAAGCCTGCCTCGGGGAGCTGAACGGCTCACACCGTGTGCAGTGCGATTTTGGCCAGGCCGCGCGACTGCGCGTGCGTCTGCTCACCGAGTTGGACGCAGGTGTCGGTGCGTCGTAGTCGGCGAGTGACACCACCGCCAGCGGACCAGTCGGTCAACGGACTAACACACCGATGAAGCATCCCGCATTTCCGGGCAAAGTGAGACGCTGCTCGAGTCGTCATCAGTACGCTGAGGTCGACTGGGTCGAGCACTGAGAGGGGTCCTGGTGGGAAGACTTCTCTGTCTTCTCCGTCGCCACTCGTGGGGGCCGTTCAAGTCCGACGAGGCGGGGCCGTATCGGACATGCACACGGTGCGGCCGGTTCTGGAACTCCCACCGACTGGGCCCCGACGGCTTCGACGGGATGCCGCCGACCATGCCCGGTGCGGGTGGCATGTATGCGGCTTGTGCTTCCACTGCAAACTCGTCCGGACCTGTCCGGTCGGTCGGCTCAGGACCGATTGTGGGCCACCGCGTCCTGGACCAGTTCGACGAAGGCTCCCTCGTCAAACCCGTCACCCTCGTGAAGATCAATCGCACGACGTTTGCCCGCATCCAAGCTGGCATTGAACAGACCGGAGGGGTCGTCCAGCGAGGACCCACTGGCGAACGTGAGCTTCACCTTGTCCTTGTAGGTCTCGACTGTGCAGATGAGGCCGTCGCAGGAGAAGGTCGGGACGCCGTCGGGATTCGACGCCTTGCGCCACTTGGCGTCCTCGACGATGTCCGACTCGGCCTTCAGGATCAATGAACGCAGCTTCGCGATCGTGCTGGGCCGCCAGTCGTTGCTCACGCGGAGAACATACTCGCCAGCGTCGTCCCTGACTGACACCTTCCTAACCCTGCGGCACTCCACGCTGCCGGAAGGCCACGAAGCCCACCGCCACCAGACTCGCGGCGACCACGGTGAGCACGGCGAGACCGCCGACCTCGACCGCACCCTGCGGCGGGTTGCCGACGTGGGTAGTGGGCGAGACGTCGAGCACCCACTGGTGCAGCTTGAGCCCGGGACCGAGGAAGGCGATGAACGCCGTCACGGCGAAGCCGACCCAGGCGAGACCGAACAGTCGGGGGCGCAGACCGTAGAGCGCCAGCGCCAGGCCCGCGAGCACCACCTCGGCCGGAACGTAGGCCAGCCCCGACCCGATGATCGGGCCGAGCTCGGCCGTGTCACCGACCGACCAGGCGGTCGTGAGGCCCAGCACCAGCACCGAGCCGACCACGACCACGACCAGGCCACCGAGCACCACGAGCGCGTGCGCGGCCAGCCAGCGGGCGCGGGACAGCGTCCCGGCGAGCCGCGTCTCCAGCCGGCCCTCGGCCTCCTCGGCCCGCAGCGTTCCGATGGCCTGGACGGTGTATCCCGCCGCGATCACAGCCAGGTAGAGCTGAGCGGCCGCGACGTACCCGTCAACGGGCCGACCGCCGGTGATGCCCATCACCCGGGACAGCGCCGGGTTGCCGATCATCGCCTTGAGGTACTGCTGGGAGAGGGCGCCCAAGGTCCCGGTGAGCAGCACGCCGCCGGCGAGCCAGCCCAGGGTGCCGGGCCGGTGGATCCAGACGGCGAGCCCGATCGGGCTGCGCAGCCGTCTCGTGGCCCGCTCCGGCCCGGGGCCGCTCCGGAGCAGGGCACTGCCCAGGTCGCGACCGGCAGCCAGCCGCAACGCCGCGGCGCTCAGGGCGAGGCCGACCGCGACCGGGACGACCAGGACCCACCACCGCTGGTCGCCGAACGGCGCCGCCTTCTCGGCCCAGCCGAGCGGGGAGAGCCAGGCGACCCAGGTGTCGGTGACGTCGCCGACGCCGCGAAGCACGTACGACGCCGCGAGCACGATCAGGCTCCAGGTGTAGACGCCCCGAGCGTGCAGGGTGAGCTGGGCCATCAGGGCAGCCAGTCCGGCGAAGACAAAGGCCAGACAGGCAAGGGACACGGCATACAGGACGGAGCCCGTGACCGGGACCCCGCAGGCGATCAGCCCCGCCGCGAACAGCGCCCCGGTCACCACGATCGTGGCCGAAGCCACCAGGAGTGCCGCGAGAGGTGGCTGGTGGCGGGCGATGCGACCGCCCAGCAGCAGCTCGAGGCGACCGGACTCCTCCTCGCGGCGGGTGGCCCGGGCCACCAGGCTGATCCCGAGCAACGGCATCAGGAACCCGGCCAGGAAGCCGAACTCGTCCGCGATCACGCCGCCGAGTGAGTCGATGCCCTCCACCTTGCCGTTGATCGCACGCAGGGCGTTGCCTGCTGTGACCGCCACCGCGTAGCTGTGGATCTTGACGGGGGTGTCGTAGAGCGAAGCGATGCTGGCGGCGGTGCCGATCAGGCTGGCGCCGAGTACCAGCACCCACACCAGGGCGCTGCGACGTTGGACGCGCGCAACGATGCGCAGCATCGTTCCCAGACCATGGACGCGGTCGGCTGCGGACAGCTGCCCGGCGCTCATCGCGCCGCCTCCGCGAGGTGCTCCTCGCCGGTCGTCTCGTCGGCTTCAACC
>JBBSVL010000117.1:0-7893 GCA_038233595.1 Propionibacteriales bacterium
CGCCATCCCGATGCTGGCCCGCCTCGCCTCGCAGCCGGCCCAGCGTCGCCCGGGGCGTCCGAGGGCCCTTGTCCTGGCTCCGACCCGCGAGCTGGTCACCCAGATCGAGGCAGCCATGGCGCCGATGGCAAAGGTCCTCGGCCTGACCACCCTCACCATCTTCGGTGGTGTGAAGCCGGGCGGTCAGATCAGCGCTCTACGTCGCGGCGTGGACATCGTCCTGGCCTGCCCGGGCCGGCTCGAGGACCACCTTCGCAGCAACCACGTCGACCTCGGTTCGGTCGAGATCACCGTGCTCGACGAGGCCGACCACATGGCCGACCTGGGCTTCCTGCCCGGCGTCAAGCGGCTGATGGACCAAACCCCCAAGCGCGGTCAGCGGATGCTGTTCTCCGCCACCTTGGACCGTGGCGTCGACGTCATCGTCAAGCGCTACCTGACCAACCCGGTCACGCACAGCGTCGACTCGGAGCAGTCCCCGGTCACGAACATGACCCACCACGTGCTGCACGTCGGCAAGGACTCGCGGCTGCCGGTGCTGGTCGACCTCGCTGCCGCACCGGGTCGGATGATCGTGTTCACCCGCACCAAGCACGGCGCCAAGAACCTGGCCCGCCAGCTGAACCAGAAGGGCGTCCCGGCGATCGAGCTGCACGGCAACCTGTCGCAGAACGCCCGCACCCGGAACATGGCGGCGTTCTCGAACGGTACGGCGAGCACTCTGGTCGCTACCGACATCGCCGCCCGCGGGATCCACGTCGACGACGTCAGCCTCGTGGTCCACGCCGACCCGCCGGTCGAGCACAAGGCCTACCTGCACCGTTCGGGCCGTACGGCGCGCGCCGGGGCCGAGGGCACTGTCGTCACCCTGATGCTCGACGGCCAGGTCTCCGACGTACGCGACCTGACCCGCAAGGCCGGGATCAAGCCGACCATCACGCGACTGGGAGCCGGTCACCCGCTGCTGGCCGAGATTGCGCCGGGCGAGCGCACGTTCCTGGCCTACGAGGAGATCACCGCGTCCCTGCCCAAGCCCGAGCGTGAGCGTGAGCGTCCCAACGGTGGCAGCGGCGGCGGCCGCGGTCGCTCCGGCGGTGGCGGCGGAAACCGTCGTCGTTCCGGTGGCGGGTCGAAGCCGTCGTCGCAGAGCACCGGCCAGCCGAGCGGGAGCCGCAACGGGCGCTCGCGTCCCAAGGCCGGGGCGTCTGCCGGTGGAGCGTCGGGGCGCCCGCACAGCGCCGCGTCGTTCTCCGGCAACCGCCGGAGCCGCTGAGCGGGCTACTTCAGCTCGGCCGAGGTCAGGCCGAGCACCCGTCGGGCCACGATCAGCTGCTGGATCTGCTGGGTGCCCTCGAAGATGTCGAGGATCTTGGAGTCGCGGGCCCACTTCTCCAGCAGGTCGTGCTCGGAGTAGCCGAGACTGCCGCACAGCTCGACGCAGCCGAGGGTGATGTCGGAGCCGACCCGCCCGGCCTTGGCCTTGGCCATCGAGGCCTGCATCGAGTTCGGCTGCCGGTTGTCGGCCATCCAGGCCGACTCCAGGGTCAGCAGGTAGGCACCCTCCCAGTCGGCCTCCATCGCGATGAAGCGGGCGGCCGCTGCGGACAACGTGTAGGTCGGCGCGTCGTAGTCGAGCTCGACGCCCGCGTTGGTCAGCAGCTCCCGGGTCAGGTCCAGCGAGGCGCGGGCGCAGCCCACGGCCATCGCCGCCACCAGCGGCCGGGTGTTGTCGAAGGTCGCCATCGCTCCCGCGAAACCCTGCTTGCTCTCCACGTCGGGTGAGCCGAGCAGGTTCGCGGCGGGCACTCGGCAGCCTTCGAAACGGATGGTGGCCGTGTCCGAGGAGCGGATGCCCAGCTTGTGCTCGAGCCTCTCGACAGTCATTCCCGGCGTGCCCTTGGGCACGACGAACGACTTGATGGCCGCCCGTCCCAGATCCTTGTCCAGGGTCGCCCACACCACGACCGCGTCGGAGCGGTCCCCGGCGGTGACGAAGATCTTCTCGCCGTCGATGACGTACTCGTCGCCGTCGTTGCGGGCGGTGGTCCGGATCCTCGCCGAGTCGGAGCCGACGTCCGGCTCGGTGATCGCCATCCCGGCCCAGAGCCCCTTGAAACGCTCGGACTGCTCGTCGTCGGCGACCGACGCGATCGCGGAGTTTCCCAGACCCTGGCGAGGCATCGAGAGCAGCAGCCCGACGTCGCCCCAGCACATCTCCATGATCGAGAGCACGGAGGCAAGGTTGGTGCCGTTCTTCGTGCCCGCGCGCTCGTCCTCTTCCGTTCCCTTGGCAGACTTGGCGCCGACACCGGAGGCACCCGCACCCTGGCTCTGACCGGACTCGTTGAGCCCGTCGATCATCGCGGCGAGCATGTCGAGCTCCTTGGGGTACTCGTGCTCGGCCTCGTCGTACTTGCGGGAGATGGGCCGCAGCATGTTCATCGCGACCTGGTGCGCGTTGCCGACCAGCGGCCGGAACTTCCTGGGGGCTTCGAGGTTGATCATCAGACCAGCACGCTTCCTTCCATCAGCCCGACGGCACGCAGGTCGCGGTACCACCGCTCCACCGGGTGCTCCTTGACGAAGCCGTGACCACCGAGCAGCTGGACGCCGTCGAGGCCGATCTGCATGCCGCGCTCGGTGCAGATCCTGTGCGCCAGCCCGATCTCCCGGGCGGCATCCTTGCCCTGGGCCACCAGGCTGGCCGCCTTGTAGGTGACCAGGCGCATCGCCTGCAGCTCGATGGCGATGTTGGCGACCATGAAGGCCACCGACTGCCGGTGCGCGATCGGCTCACCGAACGCCTCTCGCTGCTTGACGTAGGGCGTCACGTAGTCGAGGACCGCCTGGCCGGTGCCGACGGCCAGCGCACACCAGGCGAGCCGGGAGCAGCGCACCGCCTCGGCGTGCGTCGTGCCATCGGCCGCGCCGAGCAACGAGATCGACCCGACCTCGACGTCTTGGAGGATCAGCCGGGACAGCGTCGCCGCCCGGACGCCCATCGAGGGCTCGGACTCGATCGTGATGCCGGGGGTCTTCGACTCGACCACGAACAGGGCGGGCTTGCCGTCGAGGTCGGCCCCGACCACGAACAGCTCGGCGTCCGGACCGCGCGGCACCATCGACTTCACGCCGTTCAACACGAAGCCGTCGCCGCTCCGCACTGCCGTTGTCGCGGGTTCACGGGGGTCGAAGAGCATGGTGGGCTCGGTCAGCGCGAGCGCCGCGGCGGGCACCCCATCGCCGGTGCGGGTGCTGCTCGTGAACGCGGGGAGGTACGTCGACTGTTGCTCGTCGCTGCCCCACAGGCCGAGCGCGGTCGCGACGGCTCCGGGAGCAAGTGCTGCCACGGCCAGGCCCATGTCGCCGTTGGCAAGTGCCTCGTGCACCAGCGTGCCCGTCATCGCTGAGCGCTCCTCGGAGATGCCCCCGAGTGCTTCGGGAACGCCGAGGATCGGGAGGCCGATCTCCACGGTGGCCTTGAGCAGGTCGTCAGGGGCCGCGCAGGCCTCGTTGGCAACGGTTGCTGCGGGTCGCAACACCTCGGCGGCCAGCTCGGCGACGACGCCGACCAGCATCTGCTGGTCCTCGGTCGGGGTCAGGTCGAAGACGCCCCTGGGAGCCACGGTGTCGACGCGCGTGCCGGCGCCCTTCTTGCCCACACGTGCGAATGCCCGGCTGGAGGCGCCGACGGTGCGGAACCCGGCGCTGGTGACCCGGAAGACGGTCTGCTCGGTGGATCTGCGGATGCCGAGGCGGTCGACCACGGGGTTCTGGGCCAGCTTGTTCAGCGCGGCCACGGCAAGGCCGATCGGGTCGCGGCGCTCCGTGGCCGCGACGCCGTACCTGCCGCCGCCCGCGAGCGCGCTCCTGGCGTTCTCGATGAAGGACATCCAGCAAATGTAACTAGGAGTTACACACCGCGCCACGCTTTGGCCGCGTGTCCCCCGTCACGCGTCGTGTCGTCGGCCGTCTCTAGGATTCGCCTATGACGGCGCAGGTGTCCAACGACTCGGTCGAGCTCCCCACTGGGGGGCAGGTCCGTCCCATCGTGCGATGGGGTGACTCGGTGATGCACCAGGTGCAGCAGCCCGTCACGTCCTACGGCGAGGAGCTGCGCACCTTGGTTGCCGACATGACCGCCACCATGTATGCCGCTGACGGGGTCGGCCTGGCTGCCTGCCAGATCGGGGTCGACCTGGCCGTGTTCGTCTACGACTGCCCCGACGACGACGGCGTGATGCACCGGGGCGTGGTCTGCAACCCTGAGGTGGCTCTGCCCGAGGGTCGTGACCGTCGGCTCGACGAGGGAGAGGAGGGCTGCCTGTCCTTCCCTGGAGCCTTCGTCGACTGCGCGCGGCCGGACTGGGCCCGGGTTGCCGGGCAGGGACTCGACGGCGAGGAGATCGCCATCGAGGGAGACGGCTTGTTCGCCCGGTGCCTGCAGCACGAGACCGACCACATCCACGGCACCGTGTTCGGCGACCGGCTCAGCTCCAGGTCCTACAAGAGGCTGCGCAAGAAGATGGAGGCGGCTGCCCCGGAGTACCCGCTCGACTGGCCGGTGGCATGACGCCGGGCACCCGAGGTTGACCGAAGCACGACCACCCGCACAGGCAGAACCCGCTCAGTACGGGTCGATGCGGCTTATCGCGGGACTTCTGCCTGTGCGGGTGGTCGTTCTCAGCGGACCGGCTCCTTGGGCTCCGCGGGCTCGGCGGCCGGCTGGCGGTCCTTGAGCGGAATCTCCTTGATGAACAGCGACACCAGGAACGCCAGCACGACCAGCGGAATCGCCCACAGGAAGACGTCGTGCAGCGACAGCGAGAACGCCTCCAGGATCTTGTGGTAGACGGCCGGCATGGCTTGGTGCAGCTTCTTGATCGCGGCCACGTTCCCGGTGACGTCACCCCCGCCCACCTTGGCGGCGCCCTGCTGTCCGAACTCCTGTGCCAGGTGAACGCTGAGCCGGGTGGTCAGGATGGCTCCGAACACCGCGGCGCCGAAGGTGCCGCCCATCTGTCGGAAGAACATCACCGAGCTGGTCGAGGCGCCCATGTGCTTGCGGTCCACGGAGTTCTGGACGGCGGTGACGATCGTCTGCATCGTCATGCCGAGGCCGGCTCCGAAGATGAAGACGAAGACCGCCACGTGCCAGTACGGGCTGTTGACGTCGAGCAGGGACAGCAGGTAGAGCGCGATCCCGACGGTGGCCGAGCCGACGACCGGGAAGACCTTGTAGCGACCGGTCCGGGTCATCGCCAGACCGGAGGAGATCGAGGTGGAGAAGATGCCCACGACCATCGGGATCAGGGCCAGCCCGGACTCCGTCGGGCTCATGTCGTCGACCACCTGCAGGTAGACCGGCATGAACACCAGCACGCCGAACATCGCGAAGCCGATGATGAAGCCGAAGATGTTGGCCGTGGAGAAGATCGAGTTGCGGAACAGCTCCATCGGGATGATCGGTTCTGCGGCCTTCAGCTCGATGTAGACGAACGAGACACTGAGGACGATGCCCAGGCCCAGCAGCGACACGGCGAGCGACGACCCCCAACCGTGGTCGGGGCCTGCCCAGCTGGTGTACAGCAGGAACGAGCTGACCGCCGCCACGATGGACGCCGCGCCCAGGTAGTCGATTACATGGTCGCGGCGTACGTGGTGGATGCGCAGCGCCATCGAGGTGATCACCAGCGCCGCAATACCGATCGGCAGGTTGATGTAGAAGATCCAGCGCCATCCCGAGCCGATCCAGGTGTGATGGAAGTCCGCGAAGAACCCCCCGAGCACCGGACCCGCCACGCTGGAGACGCCGAAGACCGCGCCGAAGTAGCCGCCGTACTTGCCGCGTTCCCGCGGCGGGACGATGTCCCCCATGGTCGCCATCGCGAGCGCGAAGAGCCCGCCACCGCCGACTCCCTGCACCGCACGGAAGGCGATCAGCTCGGTGATGTTCTGGGAGAGACCGGACAGGAGTGACCCGATCAGGAAGATGACGATCGCGAGCTGGAAGATCAGCCGGCGACCGTAGAGGTCGGAGACCTTGCCCCACAGGGGCATCACCGCCGACGCGGTGAGCATGTACGCCGTCACCACCCACGACAGCTTGTCGAGCCCCCCGAGCTCGCTGGTGATGGTCGGCAGGGCAGTTGCGACGATCGACTGGTCGAGGGCGCCGAGGAACATGCCGGCCATCAGGCCACCCATCACCACCAGGATCTGGCGGTGCGAAAGATAGCCCTCTTCGTCAGCCTCGTGGGACCGGCGTGCTGTGGTTGTCGTGGTGGCTCCTGAGCTCAAGACTGCTGACTTGGTTGTGTTTCACAACCATATAGGTGGCCGCGGTGAGCGACAAATGACGCCCAGCCTGCGACCTCATCGTCGCCGGGCCACGTAGCAGGCCACGGCCGATGCCGCGGCCACGTTGAGGGAGTCGATGCCCCGGTCCATCGTGATGCTCGCCCGCCGGTGCGCTGCGAGGGTCCAGCGCGGCGACAGCCCATGGCCCTCGCTCCCCAGGACCAGCGCCATCTCGTCCAGTCCCGCGACCGCTTCCTCGATCGGGAGCGCATCAGCGGCAAGGGTGAGCGCGACGGTGGTGAAACCCTGTGCGTCCAGCGCCGGGAGCGCGTCGTACCAGTCCGGCAACCGGGTCCAGGGCATCGAGAAAACCGCACCCATGCCCACCTTCACCGCGCGGCGGTAGAACGGGTCTGCACACCGTGGGGCGAGCAGCATCGCGTCGACGCCGAGCGCCGCGGCATTGCGGAACACGGCTCCCACGTTGGCGTGGTCCACGACGTCCTCCAGGACCAGCACCGTGCGGGCTCCGGCGAGCACATCGGCGACGGACGGCAACGCCCGACGTTGCACTGACGCGAGCGCACCCCGGTGCACGTGGAACCCGGTGACCTCCTCGGCGAGCGCCTCGCTGACCACGTAGCAAGGCGCGTCGCTTCGCCCGAGGACGTCGGTGAGCCCGTCCAGCCAGCGCGGGGCCATCACGAAGGACCGTGCCGTGAACCCGCCCTCGACGGCTCGTCGTACGACCTTCTCGCCCTCCGCGATGAAGAGTCCGTGCTCGGCCTCCAGCGACGTGCGCAGCTGTACGTCGCGCAGGTCGCGGTAGTCGGCGAGTCGCTCGTCCGCCGGGTCGGTGACCTCGATCAGCTCGGCCACGCGACGGGCCGTCTCAGCTGCCGGGGAACGCGGAGCGGACGGCGGACATGTCGTCGCCGCCGTGACCCCGTCCCGAGGCCCGGTCGAACTGGGTCAGCACCGCGGACAGCACGTCCACCGGGAAGTCGACTCTGCGGGCAGCCGCGACCATCAGGCCGATGTCCTTGCGCACGCCGTCCACGGCGAAGGACGTCGTGTAGTCGTGGGCCAGCATCGCGGCACCCTTGAGCTGCGCGTAGGGGGTGTCGGTGGGGCCACCCTTGATCGCCTCGAGGAACAGCTCAGGTTCCACCCCGAGACTCTCGGCCAGCGCCAGGGACTGCGCGGTACCGGCAGTGAGAAGGCCGACCCAGGCGTTGCAGGCAAGCTTGAGCGCACTGGCCTGTCCGATCTCAACGCCGGCCACCACGGTCCGACCGCCGATCGCGTCGAACACCGGCGTGGCCTTGCGGATCAGCGCCTCGGGGCCGGAGACCAGCACGACCAGGGCGCCGTCCTCGGCAGGCTTCTTCGTGCCGAGCACGGGTGCGTCGAGCATCCGTGGCCCGCCCACCTCGGCGACCTGCCGGGCGCCCTCGGGCCCGATCGTGCTCGCCTGGATCCAGACCGCCTCCGGGTCCAGTGCGCCGGTGATCTCGTCGGCCACCTCGAGCACGGAGTCCGCATCGAAGAGCATGGTGACCACCGCGTCGCTCCCGGCAACGGCCTCGGCAA
>JBBSVL010000118.1:0-7884 GCA_038233595.1 Propionibacteriales bacterium
GCGGCCTGGCCGACGCAGGTCGTGGCCACCGGTGAGCTGATGTACTGCAGCGTGTCGTAGACGGCGAACATCGCGGTGGCCGAACCTCCCGGGGAGTTCAGGTAGAGATCGATCGCTGACTGCGGGCTCTCCGACTCCAGGTGCAGCAGCTGCGCGATCACCACGTTGGCGACGCCGTCGTCCAGCTCGGTGCCGATGTAGATGATCCGGTCGCTGAGCAACCGGCTGTAGATGTCGACCGCGCGTTCGCCACGCACGGTCCTCTCGACGACGCTGGGGATCGTGTAGCTGTTCATGCGAGTCACCTCAGCCCCATCGGGCGGCCCAGGCTGGTGGGCGTCACGTCCGAGACATCGGTCAGGATCTGGTCGACGAGGCCGTACGCCTGTGCTTCCTGCGCCGTGAACCACCGGTCCCGCTCCGCGTCCTGCTCGATCCTCTCGACCGGCTGCCCCGTGTGCTCCGCGATCAGACGCATCATCACGTTCTTGGTGTGCTCGAGGTTCTCGGCCTGGATCTCGATGTCGATCGCCGTGCCCCCGATGCCCGCAGAGCCCTGGTGCATCAGCACCCGGGAGTGCGGAAGTGCGTACCTCTTGCCCGGCGTACCGGCCGAGAGCAGGAACTGACCCATGCTGGCCGCCAGTCCCATCGCGAGCGTGCTCACCTGGTTCGGGATCAGTCGCATCGTGTCGTAGATCGCCAGCCCTGCCGACACCGAGCCTCCGGGTGAGTTGATGTAGAGGCTGATGTCGCGGTGCGGATCCTCCGCGGAGAGCAGGAGCAGCTCGGCGCAGAGCCGGTTGGCGATCCCGTCCTCGACCTCCTGGCCGAGGATGATGATCCGCTGATGGAGCAGCCGAGCGGTCAGCTGGTCGTCCAGCGATCCTGGTGGTCGTTCGGGCGGGGTCTGGGTCATGGCACACCTCCAGTGTGATCCGGGTTGGAGCCCACAGCGTTTCCGGAGCGGTGTCGTGGAACCAGCCAATCCGCCCGAGGCAGATCTGCCCTGGGCAGCAGGACTCACGGACCGGCGTACGACGGGCGCCGTGGTGCGCCGTACGCTCGCCCTATGATCGAGCTCCGGAGCCCTGCCGAGATCGAGCAGATGCGTCCCGCGGGCCGCTTCGTCGCCGAGGTGATCACCCGGTTGAGGGAGCTGGCCGACGTCGGGGTGAACCTGCTCGACCTCGATGCCTTCGCCCACAAGATGATCCGCGAGCGTGGCGCGGAGTCCTGCTACATCGACTACCACCCGTCGTTCGGGGCCTCGCCGTTCGGCAAGGTGCTGTGCACCTCGGTCAACGACGCCGTGCTGCACGGGCTCCCCCACGACTACGTGCTGCGCGACGGGGACCTGCTCAGCGTCGACTTCGCGTGCAGCGTCGACGGCTGGGTCTCCGACTCGGCGTACAGCATGGTGGTGGGCACACCTCGCGAGGAGGACCTTGCTCTGATCGAGGTGACCGACCGGGCGCTCGCGGCCGGCATCGACGCGGCCCGGTCCGGCAACCGGCTCGGTGACATCTCCCATGCCATCGGGGAGGTCGCCCGAGCGGCGAGCCTCACGGTCAACATGCAGTTCGGCGGCCACGGCGTGGGTCGGACCATGCACGGCGACCCGCACGTGCCCAACGACGGCCGCCCCGCGCGCGGACTGCGACTGCAGCCCGGTCTGGTGATCGCGATCGAACCGTGGTTCCTGCACACCACCGACCACATCTTCACCGATCCGGACGGCTGGACCATCCGCAGCGCCGACGGGTCCCGCGGTGCCCACATGGAGCACACGGTGGCGATCACCGAGGACGACGCGCTGGTCTTCACCCAGCGCTCGGCCTGAGCCCGCGGCCACCGGACGTCATACGAACTGGTCGTCATCGCGACCGGGAGGTATGACGTCCTTGTGGAGCAGCATCCGTTGGTGCATGCCCGCGGCGGCAAGGGGCCGGATCTCCCGCCACCGTGAGGACACCCGCGAGGAGCGGATGGCGATCGCCCGCGAGGCGGAGCACCGGTTCGGCCGGAAGATCGTCTGGGGTGCCGGGTGCGGCCCGGTCCACACGGTGTTCACCAACCTGGCGGTTCCGGTGATGACCCGACTTCGACAGCCCGAGCGGCTGGTGCTCGACACCCTGGTCGAGGCCGGGGTCGCCCGGAGCCGGTCCGACGCGCTCGCCTGGTGCGTGCGGCTGGTCGGTGAGAACTCCGAGGCCTGGCTGGGCCGACTACGTGAGGCGATGACCGAAGTGCACCGGGTACGCGACGAGAACCCGACGACCTGACCGCAGATCAGGCGGCTCGGCCGTCAGGAGTACCGGACCTGCAGGTCCTTGATGCCGTTGATCCAGCCCGAGCGCAGCCGACGTGGCTCGGCGAGCTTGCTGATGTCCGGGGTGTGGTCGGCCAGGGCGTTGAACATCAGCCGGACCTCCTGGCGGGCCAGGTTGGCCCCGATGCAGTAGTGCGCCCCGTGCCCGCCGAAGGAGACGTGCGGGTTGGGCTCGCGAGTGATGTCGAAGGTGTGGGGGTCGGTGAAGACGTCGGTGTCGTAGTTGGCGCTGGCGTAGAACAGCCCGACCCGCTGACCCTTCTTCACCTCGACACCACCCACCTCGACGTCGTTGAGCGCCGTGCGCTGGAAGGCGCTCACCGGCGTGGCCCACCGGATCACCTCGTCCACCATCGTCTCCGGCCGCTCCCGCTTCCACAGCTCCCACTGGTCGGGGTTGTCCAGGAAGGCGTTCATCCCGTGCGTGATCGCGTTGCGGGTGGTCTCGTTGCCGGCCACGGTCAGGATGATCACGAAGTAGCCGAACTCGTCGTCGTTCAGCCCGCGACCGTCGACATCGGCATGCACCAGCTTGGTGACCAGGTCGTCGCGGGGGTGCTCCTTGCGATCCGCTGCCAACATCATCGAGTAGCCGAGGATCTCGGTGGCTGCGATGTCCGGGTTGACTGAGTACTCGGGGTCGTCGTACGCCAGCATCTGGTTGGACCACTCGAAGAGCTTGCGGCGGTCGTCCTGCGGGACGCCGAGCAGGTCCGCGATCGCCTGCAACGGCAGCTCGCACGCCACCTCCTCCACGAAGTTGCCCGTGCCGCGAGCGAGCGCCTCAATGACGATCTTCTCGGCGCGCTCCCTCATGATCTGCTCGAGCGCTCCGATCGCCCGTGGCGTGAAGCCGCGCGAGATGATCCGCCGCGTCGTGGTGTGGTCCGGGGGGTCCTGGTTGATGATCATCACCCGCTGGAACTCGACCATCTCGCGGAGCATGCCCTCCTGGAAGCGGATGATCGCGCCGTTCTCCGCGCTCGAGAAGTCCTTGCTGTTCTTCGACACCGCAGCCACGTCGGCGTGCCTGGTCACCGCGAAGAAGCCAGTGCCGCCCTCCATACCGGCCCGCGCCTGCGGCTGCTGCTCGATCCAGAAGACCGGGGACGTCGTACGCAGCTCGGCGAACTGCTCGTAGGGGATGCCGGACTGGTTCAGGTCAGGGTCCGTCGGGTCGAATCCCTCGGGGAGAGCGGGGGCGGTGGTCACGGGTGTCCTCCTCGCGAAATCTATAACACGTTCTAGTATGCATGGTGACACGTTCTGCCGGAACCCCCTCTCGAGCGCTGGAGCCACCATGGGCAACCCCGTCATCGTCGAAGCCGTGCGTACTCCGCTTGGCAGGCGCCGAGGCTGGTTGGCCGGCGTTCACCCCGCCGAGCTGCTCGGCTTCGTCCAGACGGCAGTCCTCCAGCGCGCCGGTCTCGAACCCGATCTCGTCGAGCAGATCATCGGCGGCTGCGTCACCCAGGTGGGCGAGCAGTCGAACGACATGGTGCGGCGGGCGTGGCTGCACGCCGGGATGCCGCAGCACACAGGTGCGACCACGATCGACGCGCAGTGCGGGTCGGGGCAGCAGTCGGCCCACCTGGTCAACGACCTGGTCCGGGCCGGCAGCATCGACGTCGGCATCGCCTGTGGCGTGGAGTCGATGAGCCGGATCGGACTCGGCGCCAACGTGCCTCCCGGCCTGGGCGACCCACGACCGGAGTCCTGGACCATCGACCTGCCGAACCAGTTCGAGGGGGCCGATCGGATCGCCCGCAACCGCGGCATCTCCCGATCCGACCTCGACGCCTTCGGGGTTGGCTCCCAGCGCAAGGCCCGGGCCGCCGTCGACGAGGGCAGGTTCAAGCGCGAGATCGCACCGCTCACGGCTCCGGTGCTCGACGAGTCCGGGCCTACCGATGAGACCCGGCTCGTCGACTCCGACCAGGGGCTGCGCGACACGACACTGGAAGGGCTGTCCGGGCTCAAGCCCGTGCTGGAGGGCGGTTTGCACACGGCCGGAACCTCATCCCAGATCAGCGACGGCGCTTCGGCCGTGCTGATCATGGACGCCGAGAAGGCTGAGGCGCTCGGGCTCACGCCGAAGGCCAGGATCGTGGACCACTGCCTGGTCGGCTCCGACCCGTACTACCACCTCGACGGGCCCGTCGACGCGACCCAGCGGTTGCTGGACCGCACCGGGATGGCCATCTCGGACTTCGACCTGTTCGAGGTCAACGAGGCGTTCGCGTCCGTCGTACTCTCCTGGGCCGGGGTGCACGGCGTCGACCTGGACCTGGTCAACGTCAACGGTGGCGCCATCGCCCTGGGCCACCCCGTCGGCTCCACCGGCACCCGGCTGATCACCACTGCCCTGCACGAGCTCGAACGCCGCGACGCCGGCACGGCCCTGATCTCCATGTGTGCCGGCGGTGCGATGGCGACCGGTACGGTCCTGGAGCGGATCTGAGGGGAAGTTCCCACGGTCTGAATCTTCCTCGACGCTTCCCTGCGGCAATTTCAATAGGGAAGCGCGCATAAACGTGGGAGAGTGCGTCGACTCGGGTCACCTTGAGGCCCACCTGAGGGCGCGCGACGTGGTGGACACTTCGCATCCACAGGGGTCCCGTCGCTCAACGTTTCCCACCGGTCAACGGCCGAACCGCTCCCAGCGCCCTCGTCGGAGGCAAGTCTGGCCCGCATGGACGTAGCTCTTCAACTCATCTCCGACACCGGTGTCGCACTCAGACGCGAGATGCTGGCGGGCGGTGCGACCGACCGAGATATCTACAGTGCCGTCCGCCTCGGCCAGCTCCGTCGCGTTCGGCAAGGCGCGTACACAACGGTCGAACGGTGGGACGCCGCCGACGAACTGTCCCGCGCCCGAATGCGCTGCATCGCCACCTGCAGGTCGATGGGGGATCGCGTGGCGCTCACTCACACGTCGTCGCTGGTCATGCAGGACATCCCGGTCTGGGGTGCTGATCTAAAGCGGGTCCACGTCACACGCCTTGACGGCGCCACGGGAAGGATCAACGCCGGCGTCGTACATCATGAGGGCACGATCGACCTGGACGATGTGGTGCGAGGTCCTGGTGGCGTGACCATGTCCCGACCCTCACGCGCCGTGATCGAGCATGGGTCCATCGCGTCTATCCAGTCCGGGCTGGTCTCCGCGGACGCGGGGTTGCACGCCGGACGATTTGACCACGACGAGCTGGTCCGAGACTTCGAGCGCATGGGGCACTGGCCCGGCACTCAACGCCTGCACATCGTCGTCCGCATGGCCGACGGCCTCGCCGAGTCGCCGGGCGAGACCCGCTGCCGCTACCTTTGCTGGCGACACGGGCTGCCGGCGCCCAGCCTCCAGTTCGAGGTGTACGACGACACCGGGCGCCTGATCGGCCGGACCGACTTCGCGTGGCCTGAGCACAGGCTGCTCGGCGAGTTCGACGGAAGGTCGAAGTACGGACGCTTTCTCCGGCCCGGCCAGCAGCCCGCAGACGCGGTCTTCGCCGAGAAGCGGCGCGAGGACCAACTACGCGAGACAACAGGTTGGTCAATGGTCCGTCTGGTGTGGGCCGACCTCGAACTCGGCGCACACACAGCCGATCGGATCCGCCGAATGATGCTTCGCGCCGCCTGACTCATCGGCCCTCAGCCATTCGCACTCCCCCACGCATGTGCACGCTTCCCCATCGCAATTTCCATGGGGAAGCGTCGAAAAACCTTCAGACCGTGGGAACTCGACCCCGCCTCAGGCCCCGTAGACCGGCTCCGGTGCGGGCGCGTCGGCGATCAGCGCACGTAGGGCGGCACCGACCTCGGTGGTGTCCCAGCGGCGGCCGAGGTCATGGGAGGGTCCGTGGGTCCAGCCGCCCTCCAGACAGATCCGGCCACCCTCGATCTCGATCACCCGCCCGGTGACGTCGGCGGACTCCTCGGAGGCCAGCCACGCCACGATCGGGGAGTTGTTGCCGGCGTGCATGGCGTCGAACCCGCCCGCGACGTCGGCCATCATCTCCGCGAAGGCCGCCTCGGTCATCCGGGTGCGAGCCACCGGCGCGATCGCGTTCACGGTCACGCCGTATCTGCCGAGCTCGTGCGCGGCAACCAGGGTCATCCCGGCGATCCCGGCTTTCGCGGCGGTGTACGTCGTCTGGCCGACCGACCCCTGGAGGCCGGCACCCGAGGAGGTGTTGACCACCCGGGCCGCACGGGGGCGACCAGCCTTGGCCTCGGCGCGCCAGTACGCCGCGGCGTGACGCAGCGGCGCGAAATGGCCCTTGAGGTGCACCCGGATCACGGCGTCCCACTCCGCTTCGGAGGTGTTGACCAGCATCCGGTCACGGACGAACCCGGCGTTGTTGACCAGGATGTCCAGCGCCCCGAAGACGTCGACGGCCTGCTGCACCATCGCTGCCGCCTGCTCGAAGTCCGCCACGTCTGCACCGTTCGCGACCGCACGGCCACCCGACTGCTCGATCAACGCGACCACCTCGTCGGCCGGTCCGACACTCGCACCTTCCCCTGCACCGGAGGTGCCGAGGTCGTTGACCACCACGGCAGCGCCCTGCCGCGCCAGCTCGAGTGCGTGCTCGCGGCCGATGCCGCGCCCGGCGCCCGTGACGATGGCGATCCGGCCGTCCAGAACTCCGTGCATGTCTGCTGCTCCTCGGTGAAGATCGCGCAACTCGAAGGTGCCTCTTACGCATCTCGACGGTGCTTTTGGCGCAGCTCAACGTTGGTGGCGGCGAGGAACGCAGGTGGCTCTCCGCCGCCATGGCACTCGATGCTCGCCCCGCTGACGTAGGACGCCAACGGCGAGGCCAGGAACAGCACCACCGAGCCGATCTCGTCGGGTGACGCGAGCCGACCCAGCGGGATCGTCCCGGCGATAGCGGCCACGCCCGCGGGACCGCCGTAGTGCAGGTCGGACTGCTCGGTCGCGACCAGCCCGACGTCGATCGCGTTGACCCGGACCTTCGGCGCCCACTCGACCGCGAGTGATCTGGTCAGGCTGTCCAAGCCCGCCTTGGCCGCGCCGTACGACGCGGTGCCCGGCGAGGGCCGCAACGCACTGATCGAGGACACGTTCACGATCGCACCACCGTCGGCCTGCTCCTGCATCACCGCGTTGGCCGCCTGCATCAGGGTCAGGGGCGCCAACAGGTTCAGGCCGACGACCTTGGCGTGGAAACCGGCCGAGGCCTCGGCGGCGCGTGCGTACGGCGCCCCGCCCGCGTTGTTCACCAGCACGTCGAGCGAGCCGTGGCCGGCCACGATGGCCTCGACCAGCGCGGCGACCGCCTCGGGGTCGCGGACGTCGCACACCCGGTGCTCCGAAGCGCCGAACGGCGCGGAGGGCGAGCGCGCACAGGTGACCACCGTCGCACCGGCTGCGAGGAGCTGACGGGTGATGCCGAGCCCGACACCACGCACTCCCCCTGTCACCAGCGCGACCCGGCCGTCCAGGTCGAGGGAGAGGCTCATCCTGCTAGGCTACCAAGCAAACGTTAGGTTTGGTGACCATGGGCATCTCCGCCACGCTCCGGGACGAC
>JBBSVL010000119.1:0-7836 GCA_038233595.1 Propionibacteriales bacterium
CAGGGCGTTCTGCGCCCGACGTCGAGACCCCGGCCTCCAGATCCGTCCCCAGGTCCAACCTCAGCTGAGCGCGGGCCAGGTCACCCAACGCGACCGAACGCCGCACATCCAGGGAGTCCCCGGACCCGAAGACCGACAGCTGCGCGGCACGGGAACCCAGAGCGGCGTCCAGGTCCAGGCCGTCGGCCAGATCGACCTCGCCCTCGAGCCACACCGTGCCCACAAAAGACACCTGAGTCGTGTTCACCCCCACATGCCTACCCTCCGCCGCAGCCTGACGACGGCGTCGCGCTTGGGCGGGCATGAACCGGGCCACCGCCTCCTGGACCAACCGGTCCACCCCACAAGGACCGATCTTGTGCGCGAACCCAGCAACCTGGGCGTCCACGAACGCTGCGGCTTCTGGTGAGAGTCCCTGGCTGATGCGCACCCGGACCCGTCACCGGGAACGCGACATCTCCCGACACGGACCACCGAAGACCGCCGCCTCATCGATGGAGTCCACCGAGTGCATCGCCGCCCAGTCCACCGCCAACCGCAACAACAACATCTCGGCGTGGTCCGAAGCAGCCCGCTGAGCACGCACACAGGCCAGCACCCCGGCAGCGGTGTCCCGTAGAAGTTGCGGATTCCAGAGCTTGGGGAGGACGCCCGAGTCATCGGTTCACGGCCTCTCCTTGGATACCCCAACTCCGGGATCCGAGCTCGCGACGGCTTGCGAGCGTCCGCACGAGTAACCCTTGCCGCTCGCTGAGCAAGGAGCACAAACCAATACAGTGCGCAGCATGGACACCGACGAGTTGCGCGCACGGGTACAGGACGTTCTTCCGGGGATCAGGAGGGACCTCGAGGCCCTGGTCCGGATCCAGTCCGTGAGCGCCGACCCCGAGCGGGCCGGCGAGGTGCAGCGCAGCGCGGAGGCCGTGTCCGCACTCTTAGCGGCGGAGGGCTTCTCGGTGCAGATCTCCAGCGCCGACGGTGGAGCTCCCGCGGTCATTGCGCGCAAGGCGGGGCCGGAGGGTGCGCCGACCGTGCTGCTCTACGCCCACCACGACGTCCAGCCGGAGAACGACCACGCAGACTGGGACTCCCCGCCCTGGGAGCCGACCGAACGCGACGGGAGGCTCTTCGCGCGCGGAGCCGCCGACGACAAGGCCGGTGTCGCGACGCACCTGGCCGCGGCGCGGATCTTCGGCGACGACCTTCCGGTCAGCCTCACGGTGTTCGTCGAGGGCGAGGAGGAGGTCGGCTCCGACACCCTGCCGGCGTTGCTGAAGAAGCACCACGACGAGCTGGCGGCCGACGTGATCGTGATCGCCGACTCCGGCAACTGGGACATCGGCGTACCGGCCCTGACCACGAGCCTGCGCGGCCTGGTCCGCGTCGACGTCGAGGTACGCACCCTGACCCACGCGGTGCACTCCGGCATGTGGGGCGGCCTGGTGCCCGACTCGCTGGTCGCGCTGAGCCGGCTGATCGCCTCGCTGCACGACGACGACGGCAACGTTGCGGTGCAAGGACTGCACAGCGGTCCGGCTGCCGATGTCGACTACCCCGAGGAGCGGCTGCGCGCCGAGTCCGGTGCGGTGCCCGGCGTGCAGTGGATCGGCTCCGGCTCGAGCGTCGAGCGGCTCTGGACAAAACCGGCCCTGAGTGTCACCGGCCTGGATGCACCGAAGGTTGCCGGCGCCAGCAACACGCTGGTGCCGATGGCCCGTGCCCGGATCTCGATGCGGACCGCACCCGGCGACACCACCGCCAGCGCCCTGGACTGTCTGACCAGGCACCTCGAGCAGCACGTGCCCTGGGGTGCCGAGCTCACCGTCACCGTGGTCGACACCGGTGCGGCGACGCAGATCGACGCGACCGGTCCGGCGTACGACGCGGCGCGGAGCGCTTTCCGCGAGGCCTGGGACGGCACCGACCCGGTCGACATGGGCGTCGGCGGCTCGATCCCGTTCATCGCCGAGTTCCTCGAGGCCTTCCCGAGGGCCAGCGTGCTCGTGACCGGTGTCGAGGACCCGGACACCCGGGCGCACGGCGCCAACGAGGGGCTGCACCTCGGCGAGTTCGAGCGGGTGCTGCTGGCCGAGGCACTGCTTCTGCAGGGACTCGCATAGCGGGATCCGCAAGGTGTGCCGGTGCGGCACCAACAACCGGATCCGCGAGGCCATCATGGCCGGCGCCGAGCAGATGTGAGGCCCGTGACCTACCTCAGCGACCGCAGGGCCGGTCGGTCGGTGGCTGGGTGACAGAGCCCATGAGGTAGAGCACGTAGACTTCGCGACGTGGCTGCCAATGCTCGCCGTCCCGGGGACGGCCGCCTGACGCACGACATCGACCCCCACGACCGCGGACCCCAGGACGCGTGTGGCGTGTTCGGGGTCTGGGCTCCGGGCGAGGACGTCGCCAAGCTCACGTACTACGGCCTCTACGCACTGCAGCACCGGGGCCAGGAGTCGGCCGGCATCGCGGTCAGCAACGGACGGCAGATCCTGGTCTACAAGGACATGGGACTCGTCTCCCAGGTCTTCGACGAGTCCACCCTGGCGGCACTCAAGGGCTACCTGGCCGTCGGTCACGCCCGCTACTCCACGACCGGCGCCAGCACCTGGCACAACGCCCAGCCGACGTTCCGTCCCACTGGCGAGGGCTCGATCGCGCTGGGCCACAACGGCAACCTGACCAACACCAGCGAGCTGCAGAAGATGGTGCTGGGCCTGTCCAGCCTCCAAGGTGAGCTCGACATCCACTCCCGCGACCTGGAGACCTCCACCAACGACACCAGCCTGGTCACGGCGCTGCTCGCCCACCACCCGGACAGCACGCTCGAGGAACGGGCGGTCGAGGTGCTGCCGATGATCCGCGGTGCCTACTCGTTCGTGTGGATGGACGAGAACTCGCTCTACGCGGCCCGCGACCCGCAGGGTATTCGGCCACTGGTGCTCGGCCGCCTGGAGCGCGGCTGGGTGGTGGCCTCCGAGACGGCTGCCCTCGACATCGTCGGTGCCTCGTTCATCCGGGAGATCGAGCCCGGTGAGCTGGTCGTCATCGACGAGGACGGCCTACGCACCCGGAGCTTCGCCGAGCCGGCGCCCAAGGGCTGCCTCTTCGAGTTCGTCTACCTGGCCCGCCCCGACACGCTCATCTCCGGCCAGCGCATCCACAGCGTCCGTGTCGAGATCGGCCGCAAGCTGGCCCGGGCGTTCCCGGCCGACGCCGACCTGGTGATCCCGGTCCCGGAGTCCGGCACACCCGCCGCGATCGGCTACGCCGAGGCGTCCGGCATCCCCTACGGCATGGGGCTGGTGAAGAACTCCTACGTCGGACGCACCTTCATCCAGCCGTCCCAGACGATCCGGCAGCTCGGCATCCGGCTGAAGCTGAACCCGCTCCGCGACGTGATCGAGGGCAAGCGGCTCGTCGTCGTGGACGACTCGATCGTCCGCGGCAACACCCAGCGGGCGCTGATCCGGATGCTCCGCGAGGCCGGCGCCCGGGAGATCCACGTGCGGATCGCCAGCCCGCCCGTGAAGTGGCCGTGCTTCTACGGCATCGACTTCGCCACCCGCGCCGAGCTGATCGCGACCGGCCTGAGCACCGAGGAGATCTGCTCCTCGATCGGAGCCGACAGCCTGGGCTACATCTCCCTGGACGATCTGGTGGAGGCCACCTCGGTGCCCATGGACGACCTGTGCCGGGCGTGCTTCGACGGCGTTTACCCAGTCGACCTGCCGGAGCCCGAGCACCTGGGCAAGCACCTCCTGGAGTCGTTCCCCGAGCAGATCCTCGACGCCGAGGACAGTGCCGTGGCCTGGGCCGCCTCGTTGGCCGGGGGCGGCGCCGCCGACGCCCTGCAGCGTCCCTGACCGACCGCACCGACCGCACCGACCGCACCGACCGAAGGGCAACGATGAGCTACGACCCCGTCGAGGCAGGCTCCACCTACGAGTCCGCCGGCGTCTCCATCGAGGCCGGTGACGCGTCTGTCGAGATGATGAAGGTATGGGTGGACAAGGCCCGTCGCCCGGAGATGATCGGCGGCATCGGTGGCTTCGCCGGGTTGTTCGACGCCAGCGCCCTGAAGAACCTGGATCAGCCGCTGCTGGCCACCTCCGCGGACGGCGTCGGCACCAAGGTCGCCATCGCACAGGCACTCGACAAGCACGACACGATCGGGTTCGACCTCGTCGGCATGCTCGTAGACGACCTGGTCGTGTGCGGTGCCGAGCCGTTGTTCCTCACCGACTACATCGCCTGCGGTCGCGTCGTACCCGAACGCATCGCTGCCATCGTCAAGGGGATCGCCGAGGCATGTCTGGAGGCCGGGTGCGCCTTGATCGGTGGTGAGACCGCGGAGCACCCGGGGCTGATGGAGCCCGACGAGTACGACGTCGCGGGCTCCACCACAGGCGTCGTCGATGCGGGTGACCTGCTCGGTCCAGGACTGGTCCGGGCCGGAGACGTGGTGATTGCGATGGCATCGAGCGGGCTGCACGCCAACGGCTACTCCCTGGTTCGCCACGTCCTGCTGGAACGCGGCGCCCACAACCTGGAGACGTACGTCGACGAGCTCGGCCGGACCCTCGGGGAGGAGCTGCTGGAGCCGACCCGGATCTACGCCAAGGCCTGCCTGGACATCGCCCGCAACACCCGCACCCACGCGATGTCCCACATCACGGGCGGTGGCCTGGCGGCCAACCTGGAGCGGGTGCTGCCCCGCGAGCTGGCGGCCACGATCGACCGGGGCACCTGGGCGCTCCCGCCGGTCTTCGACCTCGTGCGCGCTGTGGGCGACGTACCGACCGACGACCTCGAACGCACCCTCAACTGCGGCGTCGGCATGGTGGCGGTCACGGCCGCCTCCGATGCGGACATGGCGATCGCTACCCTTGCCGCCCGCGGCGTGGAGGCGTGGGCGGCCGGCGAGGTGAGCCGGGCGGAGGTTGACGCAGGCGGACGTGTCACGCTGGTCGGCGCCCATCCCTGACCCCGCGCGGCGGGCGTTCTGCGGGACCGGGGCGGCCACCTGGCGGCCGACACGGGTTCCAGCCCGGCCCGGCGTGCGGGAATCAGTGTCGGCCGGGTACCGTTGTGCTCACGAAGAGTTGACATTGGACCGGTGGCCCGAGGGCGCCGGCAGATCTGTGCGAGGGTGGGACCCTATGGGCCGCGGCCGTGCGAAGGCGAAGCAGACCAAGGTTGCCCGCGATCTGAAGTACCGCTCACACGAGACGGATTTCGGCGCGTTGGCCAATGAGCTCCACGGGGGAGAGACGTCACAGTCCTCCACTGTCGAGGAGCCCGAGGATCCGGGCGAGGGTGACGGGTGGGCCGGCTCTCGTCAGGGCTGACCCTTACAGCCACCCACGACCTTGCCGGTCAGTCCCGGCCGAGCCAGAAGCCGCGCAGGCGTCCGACGTCACTGATGCGTTGCTCGGCGAGGTGGTCGGCGGCGATCGCCGGTGAGATGCCGTCTGCCTCGGCCAGGCCGAAGACCGCCAGCGTGGTGTCGAAGATCTTCGTGGTAGCCATCTGGGCACGCTCGAAGGAGAACCCCTTGAGCTCGTCGGCGACCTGGATCATCCCGCCGGCGTTGACGCAGTAGTCGGGGGCGTAGAGGATCCCGCGGTCGGCCAGGACCTTCTCCACGCCTGGGTGGGACAGCTGGTTGTTGGCGGCGCCGCACACGATCCTGGCGCTCAGCACCTCGGCAACGTCGTCGTCGAGCGCTCCACCGAGGGCGCACGGGGCGTACACGTCGAGCCGCTCACGAACCAGGGCGTTCGCGTCGGCAACGACACGAACCTCGGGATGCGCCGCGGTGACAGCGTCGACCGCCGGTTGCCACACGTCGGTGACCACCACGTCCGCGCCGTCCTCGAGCAGGTGGGCGACCAGGCGGTGCCCGACCTTGCCTACCCCGGAGACGCCCACCGTGCGACCGTCGAGCGTCGGGCGGCCCCAGACGACCTCCGCGGCGGCACGCATGCCCTGGAAGACGCCGTACGCCGTGAGGACCGAGGAGTCACCGGCGCCGCCGTACTCGACGCTGCGGCCCGTGACGTAGGGGCACTCACGGGCGATCACGTCCATGTCGACGGTGCTGGTGCCGACGTCGCAGGCGGTGCGATAACGCCCTCCGAGGGAGCTGACGAACCGTCCGTAGGCCCGCAGCAGAGGTTCTGACTTGATTTTCCGCGGGTCACCGAGGATCACCGCCTTACCGCCGCCGAGGTCTAGTCCAGTTAACGCAGATTTGTACGTCATCCCGCGAGAAAGGTTCAGCACATCGTGCAGCGCATCGGACTCGCGCGCGTACTCGTGGAACCGGGTGCCACCCAGGGCCGGCCCCAGCGCCGTGGAGTGGATCGCGATGATCGCACGGAGGCCGGAGGACTCGTCATTGCAGAACACAACCTGTTCATGACCCTCGAAAGTCGAGAAGATCTCGTGACTGCTGGTGCCAGTGGGACCAGAAAAGTCTGGTTGTTCGGGTGAGACCGAGCCGGAAATACGGGACACGGGGGTGTCCTTTCTCGTGTCGTGGCCACGGTCCGAGGATGGTCGACGGCCGGCCCGGTGGCCCTCTCAGAGGTGCGCGACGAGGTGATGTCGCCCGGTCCGGCCAGCATAGGAGCCGCGATGCCGGACCAGAAACACCGGCATGTACGGATATTTCATGAAGTTAGAGGTTTCAATCACCACCGGTGAGTGGCACACTCTAGGAAAGCCAACGCGGTTGGGGAGCCGCTGAAGCTGTCATCGAAGGCACAGCGATAACCAAGGGGGGCCGCATGGTTGTGCGTCCTGATTCAGAAACCCTGCTCACACCAGCCGAAGTCGCGGCTCTCTTTCGGGTTGACCCGAAGACCGTGACCCGGTGGGCCAAGGCAGGGAAGTTGACGTCGATCCGCACTCTGGGTGGGCATCGGCGTTACATCGAGTCCGAGGTGAAGCAACTGCTGCACGGGGTCATCCCACAGCAGCGTGATCGTCGGCAACTCTGACGAACCCACAGGCAAGGATCGGGAGGAGCTCGGCGCAGTGCGCCGGGCTCCTTTGCTGTCCTCCGCCACGCTCGCCCCGGCCGGGACACCGCACTCCTTACCCCGATCCTCACCTGGCCCCGGCTACGGTTTGCACCGGCGCCAGACCGGCCCAGCACTGCGGCACACGGAAGAGGGACGGCATGGTTTCGATGACGCGGAAGCGCCGACGAGTCATCAGCTTCGCCGCCGTGGGCGTCGCCAGCACTGTGCTGTACCTGGTGCTGTACCTGCTGCTTCGGCGGGTGCTGGACGCCCAGCCGGCGAACCTGCTGGCCCTGCTCGTCTGTGCACTCACCAACACCGCTGCGAACCGCAGGATGACCTTCGAGGTGGCGGGGCGCACCACGGCGCGGATGCACGTACAGGGGCTCCTCGTGTTCGCTCTCGGTGCCGGTCTGACAAGCGGGGCGCTCGCACTCCTGGGGGCCGCCCGGCCACAGTCCGGGTCCCTGCTCGAGGTCACCGTTCTCGTGGTGGCCACCGCGGTCGCGACCGTCGTACGCTTCGTCCTCTTCAGCCGCTGGATCTTCGCCGCTCCCCGGTCTCCCGCGGCGGAGCCCGCACCAACTCAGGCAGAGCTTGTCCGTCCAGCCGCCGGCCAGAGTGCCGACTGAGCCGCGCCCGGCGCGGGTCGGTGCCCGAGCGGTGTCGGTGGGGGTCGTCGCCGTCGTCGCGGCCGCCTGGTTCGGCGCACTGACGCTGACCGGCAGCCCGGTGCGTGACGTGCTCGGCTGGTCGGTCGCCGTACTGGTCGGCGTCCTTGCCCCAGGCTTCGTCGTGGTCC
>JBBSVL010000120.1:0-7798 GCA_038233595.1 Propionibacteriales bacterium
AGCTGAGCGAGTTGACGGCGCGTACGGTGCCGTAGTCGGTGCGGAACTCCACCGACAGGTCGTCCACCTCGAGCAGGTGAGCGCCGGGGACCGACGGGTGCAGCGGTGCGGTGGCGGCGCTCAGGGTCATGGTCAGCGCAGTTTCGGATCGAGGGCGTCACGCAGGGCGTCGCCGAGCATGATGAAGCACAAGACGGTTACCGACAAGAAGGCGCTCGGAATCAGCAACAGGTAGGGCGAGGTGCGCACGAATGCGCGCGCCTCGTTGATCTGCAGCCCCCAGCTGATCGAGGGCCTCTGCAGCCCGATACCGAGGAAGGACAGCGTGGCCTCGGCGGCGATGAACCCGCCGATGGCAATCGTGGAGTAGACGAGCACCGGGGCGATCGCGTTGGGCAGGATGTGGGTGGTGATGAGGCGCCAGTCGTTCGCGCCGAGTGCGCGCGCCGCGAGCACATAGTCGGTGGACTTCACCGAGATGACGCTCGAGCGCAGCAGGCGAAGGACCGTCATCCAGCCAAAGGCGATCAGCGCCAGGGAGACCTGCAACAGCCCGCGGTCACCGGTGAAAGCGCCCAGCAAGATGATGGCCCCGAGGATCAGCGGGAGTCCGAAGAAAATGTCAGTGACCCGCGACATCAGCGAGTCAAACCAGCCGCCGTAAAAACCGGCGAGCGCCCCGAGCAGGATCCCGATGACCAGGATCCCGCCGACTACCAGCAGGCCGATCGCCATCGAGACGCGGGCACCGTAGATGATGTTGGCGTAGTAGTCACAACCCTGCAGGTCGTAGCCGAACCAGGCGCCGTTGGTGCCCGGTGCTCCGCGGCTGTTGGCCAGGTCGCAGGACAGCGGATCGGTGCTGGTGAACAACCGCGGGACCACCGCCATCACCGACAGCACCACCAGCAGGAATGCGGCCACGACGAAGACCGGGTTACGGCGCAGCTGACGCCAGGCGTCGGACCACAGGCTGGCCTGCCGTACCGACCCACCGGAGGCAGCGACCAGCTCCTCGGTCGCCGTGACGTCCTGCGCCAGCTCGACCTGGTCTTCACCGGGCGCGACCGACCGGCCTCTACTCATAGCGGATCCGTGGGTCCAGCGCGGCGTACAGCACGTCCACCACCAGGTTGAACACGATGTAGAAGAAGATGAACAGCGTCACCACGCCCACCACGACGGCCCCCTCGCCGCTGTTCACGGCTTCGAAGACGGTGCGGCCCAGGCCCGGGATGTTGAAGATGCCCTCGGTGACGATCGCACCGGACAGCAACGCCCCCAGGTCGGCGCCGAGGAAGGTGACCACCGGGATGAGGCTGTTGCGCAAGGCGTGCTTGCCGACCACGGTGCGGGGCGGCAGGCCCTTGGCCTTGGCCGTCCGCACGTAGTCGTTGCGCAGGTTCTCCACCAGGGACGTGCGGGTCAGCCGGGCGACGAACGCGACCGACAGCGAGGCGAGGACGAACCCCGGAAGCAGGTAGCTGTAAAGCCCCTCGCTGATGCCGGAGATCGGAAAGAGGTTGAGCTTGAGCCCCAGGGTGATCTGGGCGACGAACCCCAGCACGAAGACCGGGACGGAGACGACGCCGATCGTGCTGACCAGCACGAGGTTGTCGAAGAAGGAGCCCTTGCGGATGCCGGCCAGGATGCCCGCGGCCAGACCGATCAGCGCCTCGAACACGATCGCGACGCCCGCGAGCTTCGCGGTGATCGGCAGCCGCTGGGCCACCGTCTCGCTGACCGGCCGGCCGGCGAAGTCCGTGCCGAGGTCGCCCTGAGCCAGCGCGGCGACGTACTTGCCGTACTGCACGAGCAGCGGGTCGTTGAGATGATAACGGTCCTTGAGCTCGGCGACGACCGCCGGGGCCAGGGGCCGGTCCCCCGCGAGCGCAGCGATCGGGTCGCCGGGCAGGGCAAAGACCATGGCAAAGATGAGGAAGGTGGCGCCGAAGAGCACGGGAATCGTCAACAGCAGACGACGTGCGACGTAGCGGCCCATGTTCCTCCTCGCTGTGGCACCCAGGACGGTACCGGCGCAGCCGGCGGGCCGGAGGGGACTGCCCCTCCGGCCCGGTCGGCGTCCTTAGGAGTTGACTGTGACGTTCGCCAGGTCGCAGCGCCCAAACGCGTCGAACTTGACGTTGGACACCTTCTCGCTGTGCACCGACTGCAGCTTGCCGAAGAACATCGGCATGATCGGCATGTCCTCCAGCAGGATGTCCTCGGCCTCCTGGTAGAGCTCGATCGCCTTGTCGTTGCTCTCCGCCCGGTTGCCGGCGGCCACCTTCTTCTCGAACTCCGGGTTGACGTAGAAGGAGTAGTTGGACCCCGGCGGGAGGGCGGCCTCGGTGTAGAGCGGCTCGAGGTAGTTCTGCGGGCTCGGATAGTCCATGGACCAGCCGAGGCGGAACGGGCCGGTGAACCCCTTGGCCTTGCCGAGTGGGTTGTACTCGGCGAACTTGAGGTCACCCTTGAGCTTGTAGGTGATGCCGAGATTCTCCCGCAGCTGGTTGCCCACCGCCGTCACCCAGGCGTCGTGCCCGGCGCCGGCGTTGAACCACAGGTCGATCGGCTGGCTGACGTCGAAGTCGGTCTCGGCGAGCTTCTTCTTGGCAGCGGCCGGGTCGTACTTGCAGTACTTGCAGGCGTCGTCACGTGAGCCATCCACCACCGGCGAGATGGCCGAGAATGCCGGCGCCCGGGTGCCGTTGAAGATCGCCTTGGTGATCGCCTCCCGGTCGATCGCCATCGAGAAGGCCTGACGCACCTTTTTGTCGGCATAGCGCGGGTCGTAGGTCGGGAAGCCCACGTAGGTGAAGGTGGAGCTCTCCCGCTCGACGTAGCGGTCGCCGAATTCGTCCGGCGCCGTGGTGACGACCTCCGGCGGGATGGTGTCCAGGATGTCCAGACCGCCGGCCTGCACCTCGGTGTACGCCGTGTTGAGGTCCGGGATGACCTTGATCTCCACCGCATCGGCCTTCGCCTTCTCGCCGGCGTAGTCGTCGTAGCGGGTGAGCGTGAAACCGATGTCCTGCTGGAACTCCTGCTCGGCCTGGAAAGGACCGTTGCCGATCGGCTTCTTGCCGAAGGCCGCCGGATCGGCGAAGAACGCCTTCGGAAGCGGGTAGAAGGCGTTGTAGCCCACCGTGACGGGGTACTGCGCGAACGGCGCGGAGAGCTTGACCGTGAACGTCTTCGGGTCGACGATCTTGAGGCCGCTCAGCTCCTTGGCGGTGGGCTCCTTGGTCACGACGTCGTTGTCGTCGGTCTCGGCCTGCAGGGCGTCATACCCCTCGATGTTGGCCATGAAGTAGGAGCCGCCCTGGGCGTTGGTGGACAGCGCCGTGTAGTTCCAGGCGTCCACGAAGGACTGGGCATCGACGGGGCTGCCATCGTGGAAGGTCCAGCCGTCCTTGAGCTTGACCGTCCACAGCGTGCTGTCGTCGGACTCGATCGACTCCGCGACCCCGTCCATCTGCACCTTGGAGGTGTCAACGTCGTAGGTCACCAGGCCGGTGAACAGGGCGTTGATGACCTGGGCGCCCTCGCTCTCGTTGGTGTTGCCCGGGACGAGCGGATTCTCCGGGTTGGTGATGGTGTAGGAGAATGTGCCGCCGCTGGCGCCGGCGTTGTTGCTGCTCCCGGAGTCGCTCGTGCTGTTGCTGCCGCACGCGGCGACACCGAACGCGAGCGTGAGTAGCACCGCGCCGAGGCGCATCTTCTTCTGGTGGGTCTGCACCGAGGGTTCCTCCTTCTCCCGGTCAGGGAGTGCGGATCGATCCGGACCGGCGGGTGCCGCGGGTCCGGTAGGGCAATGCCTCGATAGAACCACCGGTTTCGGGCCCGTACGCCTAGCCGGGCCCAGCCCGTACCGAATTGTGACCGGGCTGTGACGGTCGGCAATCTAGTGGACCGTGCTGCTCAGCCGCCCAGCCGGCACAGCGATGCGAATTCGGCAGCGTCCAGACTGGCCCCGCCGACCAGGGCCCCGTCGACGTCCGGCTGCTCCATCAGCGCGCCGACGTTGGCCGCCTTGACCGAGCCGCCGTAGAGCACCCGCACGCCGTCACTCACGCCGCCGGGGTAGAGCTCGCCCAGGCGCACCCGGATCGCCGCGCACACCTCCTGCGCGTCCTGCGGCGTGGCCACCTCGCCGGTGCCAATTGCCCATACCGGCTCATAGGCCACCACCAGGTCGCGGACTGCGTCGTCGGCGACGCCCTGCAACGCGCCCGCGAGCTGGCCGAAAACGTGGGACACGTGGCCCTGGGCCTGTCGGATCTGCAGGCCCTCTCCGACGCACAGGATCGGCGTCATGGCGTGCCGGATCGCCGCCTGCAACTTGGCGCCGACCACCTCGTCGGTCTCGGCGTGGTATTGCCGCCGCTCGCTGTGGCCCACCACGACATAGGAGCAACCGAGTTTGGCGAGCATCGAGCCGCTGATGTCACCGGTGAACGCGCCGTTGTCGTGCGGGGAGACGTCCTGGGCGCCGTACCGCAGTCGCAGCTTGTCCCCGTCCACCATCGTCTGCACGCTGCGCAGGTCGACGAACGGCGGCAGCACGACCGCCTCGACCGCGTCGTAGTCCTTCGAGGTGAGCTCGAAGGCGAGCTTCTGCACCAGCGCGATGGCCTCGAGGTGGTGCAGGTTCATCTTCCAGTTGCCGGCCATGAGCGGCCGGCGCGCGGTGGACGCCACTAGCTCTCCAGGACCGTCAGCCCGGGCAGCGCCTTGCCCTCGAGATACTCCAGGCTCGCGCCTCCCCCGGTGCTGATGTGGGTGAAGCGTCCCTCGTCGATGCCCAGCGCGCGTACGGCCGCGGCGCTGTCACCACCACCGACGACGGTCAGCGCGTCACCGTCCCCGGAGCTCAGTGCCGCGACCGCCTCCGCGACGCCGCGGGTGCCCTCGGCGTAGGGCGCCAGCTCGAACACGCCCATCGGACCGTTCCAGAACACCGTCCCGGCCCCGGCGAGCGCGTCGCGGAACAGCTCCACGCTCCTCGGCCCGATGTCCAGGCCCATCCGGTCCGACGGAATCGCCTCGGCGTCCACCACGTCGTGCGCGGCGTCGGCGGCGAACTTCTCCGCCGCCACGATGTCCACCGGCAGCACGATCTTGCCGGTGGCCAGGAACTCCCGGCAGGTGTCGAGCTGGTCGGACTCCAGCAGGCTGGAGCCGACGTCGTGGCCCTGCGCGGCCAGGAAGGTGAAGCACATGCCCCCGCCGACCAGCAGCGAGTCGACCTTGGGCAGCAGCGCCTCGATCACCTTGAGCTTGTCGCTGACCTTGGAGCCGCCGAGCACCACGACGTACGGCCGCGCCGGCTCCTCGGTGAGCCGCCGGAGCACAGCGAGCTCGGCGGCGACCAGCGGACCGGCCGCGTGCGGCAACCGCTCGGCGACGTCGTACACGCTGGCGTGCTTGCGGTGCACGGCGCCGAACGCGTCGTCGACGTAGAGATCGGCGAAGGCGGCGAGCTCGTCGGCGAGCGCGCCCCGTTCGGCGTCGTCCTTGCTGGTCTCGCGCGGGTCGAAGCGGACGTTCTCCAGCACAGCGATCTCCCCGGCGCCGGTCTGTTCGACCAGGGCCCGGGCGTGGTCGCCGACGACGTCGTCGGCGCCGCGGACCACCCGGTCCAGCCCGAGCAGCTCGTGCAGCCGCTGCACGACCGGCCTGAGCGAGTAGGCCGGATCGGGCGCACCCTTCGGCCGGCCCAGGTGGGCCATCACGATCACCCGGGCGCCCCGGTCGGCCAGGTCGGCCAACAGGGGCACGCTCGCGCGGATGCGCCCGTCGTCCCCGACCGTCCCCCCGTCCTCGATCGGCACGTTGAGGTCGCAGCGGACCAGGACCCGCTTGCCCTGGACGTCGAGATCGGCCGCGGTCGGCAGCTCGGTGCGCGCGGAGGCCACCTACAGGCTCGCGCCGACGAGGCTGACCAGGTCCACCAGGCGGCTGGAGTAGCCCCACTCGTTGTCGTACCACCCGACGACCTTGACCTGGTTGCCCGCGGCCATCGTGAGCTTGCCGTCCAGCGTGCAGGAGGCCGGGGACTGGACGATGTCGGAGGAGACGATCGGGTCCTCGGTGTAGACCAGGTAGCCCTTGAGCGGGCCGTCGGCGGCGGCCTGGTAGGCGGCGTTGACCTCGTCGGCGCTCGCGCTCTTGGTCAGGGTGACCACCAGGTCGGTGACCGAACCGGTCGGGACCGGGACTCGCAGCGCGATGCCGTCGAGCTTGCCCTTGAGCGCCGGCAGGACCAGCGAGGTCGCCTTCGCGGCGCCCGTGCTGGTCGGAATGATGTTCAGGGCGGCCGCGCGCGATCGGCGCAGGTCCTTGTGGGGCATGTCCTGCAGCTGCTGGTCAGCGGTGTAGGCGTGGATCGTGGTCATCAGGCCCTGCTCGATGCCGAACGAGTCGAGCAGCACCTTGGCCATCGGCGCGACGCAGTTGGTGGTGCAGGAGGCGTTGGAGATCACGACCTGGCTGCCGTCGTACTGGTCGTCGTTGACGCCCATGACAATGGTGAGGTCCTCGTCGTTGGCCGGGGCCGAGATGACGACCTTCTTCGCGCCGCCCTGGTCGACGTGCTTGCGCGCATCCTCGGCCTTGGTGAAGAAGCCGGTGGACTCCACGACGATGTCGACGCCGAGGTCGCCCCACGGCAGGGCTCCGGGGTCGCGCTCGGCCAGCGCCCGCACGGTCCTGCCGTCGACCGAGAGCCCCTCACCGTTCGTGGTGACCTCACCGGGGAAGCGGCCCAGGATCGAGTCGTACTTCAGCAGGTGGGCCATCGTGGCGATGTCACCCAGGTCGTTGAAGGCGACGATCTCGATGTCCTTGCTGCTGGCCTGGACGGCGCGGAAGAAGTTACGGCCGATGCGGCCGAAGCCGTTGATCCCAATGCGAACGGTCACGGTGGCTGCTCCTCGTACGACGGCGGACGGGTTTGCCTGAACCTAGCGGACCGGAGCCCGGGCGGGTAGGGCTGGTTTGTCCCCGCCGCAGGTTCAGGCCACGGGGACGATGCTCTCGATCCGGGCCGACGCCCGCAGCGCGGACAGCACCCGGGAGATCACGAGCAGGTCACCGAGGTCGGCCGCCCAGGGCCAGGAGTGCGCCGGTACCTCGCCCCCGCCGACCGCCCGCAACAGGGCCGCCGCGGTGGCGACCAACCCCGGGTCTGTCGTACCCGCGGCCGGCTGGGGCACCCACTCCGGCGGGCTGAGCAGCGACAGCTCGGCCCCGCCCGCCCACCGCACACCGGTCGGACCGGCCTCCAGCCGGGCGGTCGCGAACGACAACCGCACGCGCACCGGCCCGCCCTCGTGGGAGATGAGCACGGTGGCGCCGCAGGCGGTGAGCAGCGCCCAGGACACCGCGGCCGGCAACTGCGCTCCGGTGGCGGGCAGCTGCTCGGCGGGAAGCACGGCGGGTGCGGCGATCACCGCCACCACCTCGTCACACCAGGCGCCGACCAGGTCGACCAGCTCGGCGGCGGCCTGCCGCCCGCGCGGCCAGCCCCGGACCGTGACCTGGACGGGAGGGCCACCGGCCAGCGGCACAGCGGCGGCGACGGTCAAGGCCCACGGCTGCCAGCGAAGGCCCAGCCCCACGCAGGCGTCCGCGGCGTCCGGCACCAGCCGGACAGCGCGGACCAGCTCGGCGTCCAGCGGCGCCGCGGTGGGCAGCAGCAGGAGCAGTCCGCTGCCGCGCAGCTCGGGCAGCAGCCGGGCCAGCTCGGGATCGTCACCGTCGACCGCCACGGCGTCCAGGGCCGGGTCGTCCA
>JBBSVL010000121.1:0-7779 GCA_038233595.1 Propionibacteriales bacterium
GTCGGCTACCGGCGCGTCGGGACCATGGAGTGGGACCCGCGCCCGAGCCACCACCACTGGCACTTCACCGACTTCGCCCGCTACCAGCTGCTCAACGCCGACAAGTCCTTCGTCCGGCTCAGCGAGAAGGAGGCGTTCTGCCTGGCGAACACCGACGCGGTGGACTACACGCTGCCGGCCGCCGACTGGCACCCGGAGGGCACCGACCTGGGCACCGCGTGCGGTGACCAGGACTCGTTGTCGGTGCGCGAGTCGCTGGCGACGGGCTCCGGCGACACCTACGACCAGACCCGGGCCGGACAGTCGTTCGACCTGACGGGCCTGCCCAACGGGATCTACTACATCTCCGTCGAGGCCAACCCGGAGCACATCCTGGTCGAGACCACCACGGCGAACAACAACTCGCTGCGCAGGGTCCGGATCGGCGGCCGGCTCGGGCACCGCACGGTGAAGTCCTGGCCGGTCGGGCTGGTCGACGACACGTCGTACTCCACGGGTGGCATGCGGACCCGTTGAGCCGACGCCCCGCCTCTTCGCCCGGGCGCGTCCTCACTCGTTCTCTGCGATGTACTCCTGCGGGTCCTTGTCCACGGCCTTCACGCCGGTCACGTGGTCGGCCTCGAAGGCGGCGAAGGAGGCGGCGAGGTCGTGGCGCAGCTGGAGCGGGGCGTTGCGACGGAAGTCGGTGAGCGCCTCGCGCTCCTCCTCGGCCATGTGGTCGCCGTTGGCCTCGTTGGCGGCGGCGACCGCGTCGTACCACCCGCCGCTGCCGACCTCGTGGTCGGCCACGGCAGCAACCGCGTCGCGGATGTCGTTGTGGTCCGAGATGGCGTCCTCGGTCTCGTCCTCGGCGTTGTCCTTGTCGCCGGCCCCCTTACCCAGCTGCAGCAGCACGGGGTAGAAGAGCTTCTCCTCGGCCTCGGCGTGCACCTCGAGGACCGCCGCCAGGCGGGTCCACATCGCGCCCAGCGCGTGGGTGTCGGTGCGGTCGATCTGCTCGAGGATCGCAAACAGCCGGCGCTGCTCGTGATGGTCGTCGAGGATCAGCTGGGTGATGTCCATGTCGTTCCTGCTCTCGGGGGCCGTCGATCGGGGCGACGCGACAAGCGTCGTACCGAAGCCTACGGCGCCGTCCTCGAGCTCGGGACGTCATACAAACCGGCTGTCATGACGACCGGCTCGTATGACGTCCCTACGACTCAGAAGCGCTCGAGCTGGACGACCAGCGCCCGGTGGTCGCTGCCGGGGATCGGGACGGTCGAGGTGCGGACAGCCGAGAACTGGTGGCTGGCGAGCACGTGGTCGATGGCGATCACCGGGCGGAGCAGGCCGCCGAGGGTGCGCGGCGAGCCGGTGGCGTCCGGCGAGCGCGGCAGCGACCCGGGCCAGGTCGGCTGCCAGCCCGAGTTGGCCTCGTCGTCGGCGTCGCTGAGCCCCACCGCCAGGATGTCACGGAAGCGGACATGGTCCCGGGTGGCGTTGAAGTCGCCCGCGACCAGGGTCGGTCCGGCACGCACCGCCTGTGCCGCCGAGGCGCGCACCTGCGCTAGGTCGCTGCGCCAGGTGGGTGCGGACCTCAGCGGCTGGGAAGGATGCACCCCGATCACCCGGAACGGCTTGGGCGCACCCACCATGACCGAGAGCCCGCCGCTGGACAGGGCGATGGGGGTGGCGTGGGAGAGCGGGTAGCGGGAGAAGACCATGGTGCCGGCCGCGCTCGGATCGGGCTTGCCCGCCTGGTTGCTCAGCAGGTCGGTGAGCCCCGCTTGTTGCAGCCTGGCGAACTCGGGAGGGGTGAGCTCCTCGAGGACCAGGACGTCGACCTTCCGGTCCACGGCCGTGCGGACGACCGTGTTGGCGTCGCCCTCGCCGTACTGCAGGTTGGCGGTCATCACGGTCAGGTCGACCCGCTTGCCGCCGCCGTTGCCCACGAACAACGGCGCCGTCCACCAGCCCTGAAACAGCGCGCCGACCAGCGCCAGCACCGCCCCGGCGGCCACCCACGACCGGGCGCGCCCGGCCTTGCGGACGAGCAGGAGCAGCAGCACCAGCGCGAGCAGGTAGCCGACCAGGGCGTACGACGCGAACGACGTGGCCATCGCTAGCAGCTGTACCCGGCTGTCGAGGTTGCGCAGCACGCTCAGCAGCACCGAGACGAGCAGCAGCAGCACGGCGAACCCGCCGGACACCACGCGCAGGAAACGCACCGGCGAGGTCAGCCCTTGCGCTTGTTGATCCCCTCGGTAGCCGCGGGCAGGACCTCGTGCAGGTCACCCACGACACCGAAGTCGACCAGCTCGAAGATCGGGGCCTCGTCGTCCTTGTTGACCGCCACGATCGCCTTCGAGGTCTGCATCCCGGCCCGGTGCTGGATCGCACCGGAGATGCCGGCAGCGACGTAGAGCTGCGGCGAGACCGTCTTGCCGGTCTGGCCGACCTGGTAGGCGTGCGGCACCCAGCCCGAGTCGACGGCCGCACGGGAGGCGCCGACCGCGGCACCCAGGGAGTCGGCGAAGTTCTCGATCGGCTCGAAGTTGCCGCCGGTGCCCCGGCCACCGGAGACCACGATCGCGGCCTCGTTCAGGTCCGGACGTCCCGACGCCTTGCGGGGCTGGGAGGCCACGATCTTCGCCTTCTTCGCCGAGTCGGAGATGGTGGCTGCGAACTCCTCCTTGGCCGCGGCACCCTCGGACTCCTCCGGTGTGGCGGAGTTCGGCTTGACCGTGATGATCGGGGTGCCCTTGGTGACCTTCGCCTGCACCGTGTAGCTGCCCGCGAAGACCGACTGCGTCGCGAGGGGGCCCGCCTCGTTGGCTTGTACGTCGGTGGCGTCGGTGATCAGACCGGACCCGATCTTGATCGCCAGCCGGCCGGCGATCTCCTTGCCCTCCGCCGACGAGGCGATCAGGACCGCACCGGGGCTGGTCTTCTCGACCAGCTGCTGGAGCACCTCGGCTTTGGGTGCCACCAGGTAGCCCTTGGTCTCGGCGTCGTCGATGACGTAGACCTTCTCCGCGCCGTACTTCTTGACCGCCTCGACCACACCGTCGACCGCGTCGGGGCTCCCGATGAAGACCGCCGAGGGCTCGCCCAGCCGCTTGGCGATGGTCAGCAGCTCGTTGGTGGGTTTGCGGACCGACCCGTCGACGTGGTCGACCAGAACCAGGATCTCAGTCATTACGAAACGCTCCCCAAAAGAGTTGGTCAGATGAATTTCTTGGACGCGAGGAAGCCGACGAGCGCCTCGGCGCCGCTGCCGTCCTCGTCCTTGACGATCTCGCCCTGGGTACGAGCCGGGCGGGCTTCGGTGTCCTCGACCGTGCTCCACGCCTGCTCCAGGCCGACGTCTCCGGCCTCGACCCCGAGCTCGGAGAGCGACCAGGTGTCCAGCGGCTTCTTCTTCGCCGCCATGATCCCCTTGAAGGAGGGGTAACGGGCCTCGCCGGACTGGTCGGTCACCGAGAGCACCAGCGGGGCGGTCGCACCGACCACCTCGGTGGCGGTGTCACCGTCACGCTTGATCCGGAACTCCCAGGAGTCCGCACTGCCCTGGCTCTCGATCACCGAGGCGAAGGTGACCTGCGGCAGGTCGAGCCGCTCGGCCAGCATCGCCGGGACCACCGACATGGCGCCGTCGGTCGAGGCCATCCCGCACACCACCAGGTCGACCGGTGACCCGTCCTTCGCGATCTTCTCCACCGCCGCGGCCAGCACCTGGGAGGTGGCGATCGCGTCCGAGCCGGCGATCGCGTCGTCCAGCACGTGCACGCCCTTGTCGGCGCCCATCTGCAGCGCCTTGCGGATCGCGTCCGTGGCCTGCTCGGGGCCGACGCACAGCGTCGTCACCACACAGTCCTCAGCGCCTTCGGCCGCCTGCTTCTCCTTGAGCTGGAGCGCCTGCTCCACGGCGTACTCGTCGAGCTCGCAGAGCAGGCCGTCGACACCGACGCGGTCGACGGTGTTGTCGGACTCGAAGTGACGGTCGGCCGTTGCATCGGGGACGTACTTCACACATACGACAATGTTCATGGGCGATCCTGGTTCCTTGGCGGTCTAGCCCCGCGGGGCCGATGGTCCTCGGTCTGGGCGTGCTGTTGAGGTTACTAGCGAGTCAGCGGCCCCGGGACCGCGGTCGGGGTGGGTCTCGTCACACGGCGCTCAGGGCCGGATGATGCGGTTGAGGATCCGGCCGACCAGCAGGTACACGATCGCCGCGATTCCCCAGTTGACCAGCGCCTCCTTGGAGACCGAGTTCTTGCCATGGAAGGTGAAGATGCCCTTGTTGCGGCTGAACGGGCCGTCGATGACGTCGTCGAAGTGCTCGATGGCCTTGACCAGCGCGTTGCCGGAGTTGATGTTGTGCCGCAGCGCAACCAGCAGCGCCCCGATCGCCAGCAGCAGCGCACACAGGGTGAACACGATCAGGACCACCTGCGCGATCCGGGTACGCAGCAGGTTTATCGCCGCCACGGACCTGGTGCGGGCGCTCGGCCTGTCGGCGGCCTTGTCTCCAGCCTCTTCGGTGTCAGTCTTCCTGGCCACGACGTTTCCCTTCGGTCGGCGCCCGACATCTGCTGCGGGGCGTGAGGGCACGATAACCGCAACCGGCCAGTCAGGCTCCCTTGAAGCCCGCCTTGCCGGGACCGTTCTGCACGAAGGAGTCCATCCCGATCGACCGGTCCTCGGTGGCGAACAGCGCCGCGAACTGCTGGCGCTCGATCTCCAGACCCGTCTCCAGGTCGACCTCGAGACCACGGTCGATCGCCTCCTTGGCTGCGCGCACGGCGTACGACGCGGCGTTGCGGAACTGTCCTGCCCAGGCCAGCGCCTCGTCGTACACCGACTCGGCGGGCACGACCTTGTCCACCAGCCCGATGCGCTCGGCCTCGTCAGCCTTGACGAACCGGCCGGTGAAGATGATGTTCTTCGCACGGCTGGGACCGACCAGCCGGGTCAGCCGCTGGGTGCCGCCGGCGCCCGGGATGATCCCGAGCAGGATCTCCGGCTGGCCGAGGACCGCGTCGGCGGCAGCGATCCGGACATCCGCACACATCGCCAGCTCGCACCCGCCACCGAGGGCGTAGCCGTTGATCGCGGACACGACCGGCTTGGGGATCTTCGCCACGGCGCTGAAAGCAGAGGTCAGGCCACCGGAGCGCTTGACCATGTCGGTGTAGGACATGTCCGCCATCTCCTTGACGTCCGCCCCCGCGGCGAACACCCGCTCCCCGCCGTACACGACCACGGCCTTGACGTCGTCGCGGTCGGCTGCCTCGGCGGCCGCGGCACGGATCTCCTCCTGCATCTGCTTGTTCAGGGCGTTCATCTTGGGCCGGTCGAGCCGGATCGTGCCGACGCCCGCGGTGTCCCCCGAGCCCACCTCGAGACGGACGAACTCACCCATGGCTGTGCCTTTCGCAGGATTGGAAGCTGACCTCCAGCACCCTGCCAGAACGAGCCGGCCACCGTGAACCGGCCACCGTGAATAATGCGCGCGTGACCCCAGGACTGTGGACCGCCGAGGACGAGAGCGTCCCGATGTGGCCGGGCCGCAGCTGGCCACTGGGCGCGGCCTGGACCCAGGAGGCGACCAACTTCGCCGTGTACGCGCCCGAGGCGACCGAAATGTGGGTGTGTCTCTTCGCCGAGGACGACCGCGCCGATGGTGGGGCCGTGGAGACCCGGTACCAGCTCACCGAGCAGTCCCTCGGCATCTGGCACGGCGCCTTGCCGGAGATCCCGGTCGGACAGCGCTACGGCTTCCGTGCCGACGGACCGTGGCAGCCCTCGCTGGGCCTGGTGTTCAACTCCGACAAGCTGCTGCTGGACCCCTACGCGCGGGCGGTCAGCGGCGCGTTCAGCCCGGACCCCGCGATCTACGGGTTCGTCCCACCCCTGCGGGACGGCGAGGAGCCGGTCCGTAGCGAGCTCGACTCCGCGCCGTACGTCGGGCGCAGCGTGGTCGTGCACGACGAGTTCGACTGGGGCGAGGACCGGCCGCAACGCCGGCTGTGGCGCGACACTGTGCTCTACGAGCTGCACGTCAAAGGTTTCACCGAGCTGCACGACCGGGTCCCCGAGCACCTGCGCGGGACCTACCTGGGACTCGCGGAGCCGGCCGTCACCGACTACCTCAGGGACCTCGGCGCGACGGCGGTCGAGCTGCTGCCGGTCCACCAGTTCGTCTCCGAGCCGAAGCTGGCCCCGCACGGGCTGACCAACTACTGGGGCTACAACACGATCGGGTTCTTCGCACCGCACGCGGCGTACTCGTCCTCTGGGGACCGCGGCCAGCAGGTCACCGAGTTCAAGACGCTGGTCAAGGCGATGCACGCCGCCGGGCTGGAGGTGATCCTCGACGTCGTCTACAACCACACCGCCGAGGCCGGCGCCGACGGTCCGACCCTGTCGTTCCGCGGCCTGGACGACCTGGGCTACTACCAGCGCGAGGTGGACACGGCCGGAGAGGTCGACTCGGCGACGTACTGGGACGTCACCGGCTGCGGCAACACCGTCGCCGCGCAACGGCCGAACCCGCTGCGGCTGATCCTGGACTCGCTGCGCTACTGGGTCACCGAGATGCACGTCGACGGCTTCCGGTTCGACCTGATGGCGGCGCTGACCCGCACCGGTCACGAGGTCGACATGGGCGGGCACCTGCTCACCACCATCGGCCAGGACCCGGTGCTGCGGCACGTGAAGCTGATCGCCGAGCCGTGGGACGCCTCCCCCGACGGCTACCGCGTGGGCGAGTTCCCGCCGCCGTGGGTGGAGTGGAACGACAAGTACCGCGACACCGTACGGGACTTCTGGCGGGCGTCCTCCGACGGCATCCGCACCCTGGCGACCCGGCTGGCCGGCTCCTCGGACCTGTACGCCGACGACGGCCGCTCGCCGTACAACTCGATCAACTACGTCACCGCGCACGACGGCTTCACGCTGCGCGACCTGGTGTCCTACGACACCAAGCACAACGCGGCGAACGGCGAGGGCAACCGGGACGGGACCGACGACAACAGGTCCTGGAACTGTGGGGTCGAGGGGGAAACGGCGGAGACCGGCATCTTGTCGCTGCGCCACCGGCAGGCGGCGAACCTGGTCGCGACGTTGTGCCTGTCCAACGGGGTGCCGATGCTCACCGCCGGGGACGAGCGCGGTCGGACCCAGCGCGGCAACAACAACGCCTACAGCCAGGACAACGCCACCTCGTGGGTGGACTGGCGACCCGACGACGCCTGGCTGGACATCTACGACATCACCCGCGCCGCACTGCGGATCCGGCGCGAGCACCCGGCGCTGCGGCAGCGGCACTGGTTCGAGGGGCAGCCGGCGATGGTGGGCGGCGCCAAGGACCTGGCCTGGATCCACCCGGCCGGCCGGGAGATGGACGCCGAGGACTGGCACGACCCGGGCCTGCACGTGCTCGGCATGTTCGTCTCCGGTGACCCGCTGCGCTCCCCCGGCCCGCGCGGCGAGCAGCAGCGGGACAGCTCGTTCCTGCTCTGGCTCAACGGCTCGGCGGCAACGTGTGAGGTGGCGCACCCGGCGAACGACTGGGTGCAGCGCGGGGTCGTCGTACTCTCCACCGACCCGGACACCAAGGTCGGCACCGAGGTCCGGGCCGGTGGGACCCTCGTCGTCGGCCCGCGGGCGCTGGTCCTGCTGCAGCAGGAGTGAGTTGTGGCCCGCGATTTACCACGGTCTGAAGGTTCCTTCACGCTTCCCGTCGCGAATTTGAAGAGGGGAGTGTCAGGAAACCTTCAGACCGTGGTAACTCGA
>JBBSVL010000122.1:0-7711 GCA_038233595.1 Propionibacteriales bacterium
GAGCACGTCGAGGTGCGCACCAGCCACGTGGGCATGGCGCTGGACCCCGTGGTGTTCGACGCCGTGCTGCTGGCGCTCCAGGGCCAGCAGCTCAGCCGGGCGGCGTCAGGTCACGAGCCGGACGGGAAGCCCGAGATCGGTCGCGTTGCGGGCCAGTGACCCGTCCAGGGTCCACACGCTCGTCCCGAGTCGCTGGGCGAGCGCTATGTACGCCGAGTCGGTCGCATGCCGCGTGCGCAGACGAGTGGTGATCGCTGCCACGTCTCTGCCGTCTTGAGCCATGTCGAAGGGATGCATTATCAGACCCAGCGCGGCGAGATCCGCCCAGATGTCTGACACGTCGGCCACCTCCAGGATGCCATCGAAGACCTGCCGGGCCAGAACGTTGGCGACCTCGTAGGGCAACACGGCTGGCGCATGCAGCCCCTCGCCGATGTCCAACCAGTGCTGGAGGTGGCCGCGAACCGCGTCCGCTCGGTCGTCGGCAACCACCACGGCAGCGACCAGACTGGCATCGAGCACGACGCTCACTGGTGCGGAACCGGCGCCATCCGTGCGTCGGCCACCAGCTCCACGGCGTCGGCGCTAGGCTGACTTCGAGACCGCTTCACCAGCCGGTCCAGGGCGAGACGAGCGTTGTCGGTCCCGGCGTCGTGCGCGCTTCCACTCAGCCCGGCGTGAACCAGAATCCGAGCCAGGGTGCCCGGACGAACCCGAAGCTGGTCGGCCTGCTCCGCAAGCGCGGCGTGGTCCTCAGCCTGGCCAGCCGTCGGGCAGCTCGGCACGGGTCGGCGGGTCCGCTCCGCGTCTCGAACAGGTGACCGCTGCCGCGGTGGCGGCTCCGCTCAGCAGTCGTTCCAGGGCCGCTTCGTCGGTCGGCATCGCGCCCTCGCCGTACGGCGAGAGGGCACCGTCAGCATGCAGGATGGCGAGCAGGGCGGCCATGTAGGAGTCACCGGCGCCCACCGTGTCGACCAGCTGCACCTCAGGCGCCCGGACCCAGATCTCGAGCCCGTCGACATACCCGGCCGCACCCGCGGGGCCGTGCGTGACGACGACCAGCTCGGTGCGTTCGCCCCCGAGCAGTGCGCGCGCGACGTCGGCCGGGTCCGCGCCCGGATGCATCAGCTCGACGTCCTCGTCGCTCATCTTCACCAGCGTGGAGCGGTCGGCCAGTGACTCGACGTCGAGCCAGGCCTGCTCCCTGTCGTCGAGGAAGGCCGGACGCAGGTTGGGGTCGAAGCTGATGAAGACGTCGTGTGCCCAGGCCTGGTCGACCAGGTCGAGCACGCTGTCGCGACCCGGCTCCAGCGCCGTACCGAGTGAGCCGACGTGCAGTGCGTCGCAGGCCGGCAGCAGCTGGTGTCGCAGCGTCCACTCGAGGTCGAACTCATAGCTGGCGGCACCGGTGTGGTCGAGGTGTGCGGTGGCCGTGTTGGAGCGACCGCTGCGGGTCGGGTCGCTGACCACCTCGACCTCGTTGTCCTGCAGCCGCCTGAGGATGCGTGCGCCGTACGCGTCGCCGGCGGTCTGGGTGATCAGCAGGGCAGGCTCGTCGAGACGGGCCAGACCGACCGCGATGTTCAGCGGGCCACCGCCCACCTGCTCGGACGGCTGCTCCGAGACGCCGGAGACGACGATGTCGATCAGGGACTCGCCGACGACCACTATCACCGGACGATCACCGGAACCTCACGGCTCAGTGCTCGAAGTCGACGTGTGCGTAGGCGCGCAGCTTGCTGAGCTTGTGGTCGCTGTGGATCGATCGGATAGTGCCGCTGCGCGAGCGCATCACCAAGGAGTGGGTCGAAGCGCCGCCACCGCGGTAACGCACGCCCTGCATCAGCTCACCATCGGTGATACCGGTGGCCACGAAGAAGCAGTCGTCCCCGGAGACCAGGTCGTTGGTGTAGAGCACCCGATCGAGATCGTGTCCGGCCGCGATCGCCCGCTCGCGCTCGGCGTCGTCGTTCGGCGCGAGCCGGCCCTGGATCACGCCGTCGAGGCATTTCATGGCGCAGGCAGTGATGATCCCCTCGGGGGTGCCGCCGGTGCCGAGAAGCAGGTCGATTCCGGTGTCGGGACGGGCCGCCATGATCGCACCGGCGACGTCGCCGTCGGTGATGAACTTGATCCGGGCGCCGGTCTTGCGGATCTCCTCGACGATGCCCCGGTGCCGCGGACGGTCCAGGAGTACGACGGTGACGTCCTCGTGTGACTTGCCCTTGGCCTTGGCGACCTGATGGATGTTCTCGGCCACCGGGAAGCGGATGTCGACGGCGTCGGCGGCCTCGGGGCCGGTGACCAGCTTCTCCATGTAGAACACTGCGGACGGGTCGTACATCGAGCCGCGAGGTGATACCGCGAGCACCGCGATCGCGTTGGTCATCCCCTTGGCAGCAAGCGTGGTGCCGTCGATCGGGTCCACCGCGACGTCGCACTCAGCACCCGTGCCGTCGCCGACCTCCTCACCGTTGAAGAGCATCGGGGCGTTGTCCTTCTCGCCCTCACCGATCACCACGACGCCGCGCATCCCTACGGTCGAGATCAGCACCCGCATCGCGTTCACGGCCACGCCGTCGGCACCGTTCTTGTCGCCCTTGCCGACCCAGCGGCCGGCGGCCATCGCCGCCGCCTCGGTCACCCTCACCAGCTCCAGGGCGAGGTTGCGGTCGGGGAAGGCGGGGGAAACGGTGAGCTCGTCGGGAACCAGCGACTCAGACATGCCGTGATGGTACCGGCCGTGCAGACTCGACGTTGCCGAGAGGAGTGGTCCCGATGTCAGCTCAGCCCGAGCGGTCGAGCCTGCGCAGGCGGAGTCTGCTGGTCGGTGGCGCTGCGGGGAGGCCGACGTCAGGTCCGGGAACGTCCACCCGAGAGTGCTGCGGGCGATGCTGACGCTCTCCGCGGACTATCGGCTCGGGGTGAGCGTGGTCCGGTCGGGCCACCCGACGTACGTCTTCGGCACCGCCCGGCCCAGCGACCACCCGCAGGGCCGCGCCTTCGACACTTTCCGGATCAACGGCCGGCTCGTGGTGGACCTCGCGACACCACGTGGGCTGGTGACCCCTACCTGCTGAGGGGTTCGGGCAACCAGTTCTTCAGCGACCCTACCCATCACGACCATGTGCACGCCGGGTTCGATGTCTGATCTCACCGGCTGAGGGCGCTCGGCCACGTGCGGTCGTGAGACCCTCGCCTGTGACCGCGGCGACTCACCACCCAGCCTCCTCTGCGCCCACGACTCGGCAACCGGCCAAGCCGGGCCGGATCACCTCGCTGGACTGGGTGCGCGGGCTGTTTCTCTGCGTCAGCGTGTCCAGCGTCAGCGTGCTGGCCCCACGCCCTCGATGGCTCCAACATGCCAGTTGGATCGGAGTCCGCTTCGAGGACCTGATCTTCCCCGTGTTCGTCATCCTGAGCGGCTGTGGTCTGGCCTTCGCCTATCGCAACCAGGTGGGATGGTGGGCCACCCTCAAGCGCAGTGTCGTGCTGCTGGTCTGCGGGCTGGTCTTCAACATGGTCGATGCCCAGACGCTCGATCTTTCACAGCTGCGCTGGGCGGGGCCGTTGCAGGTCTACGCGGTGTTGGTGCTGGTCATCGGTCTGCTGCACCGGGTCGTACGCCGGCCGAGTGCCTGGGTCGGGGTCACGCTGGGCCTCGCCTGCGTCCAGGCGGTGTTCCTCTACGTCTGGCAGTCGGGCTGCCCCGGGCACGGCCTCACGCCGACCTGCAATCCCTCCGACGTCATCGACAGAGCCTGGATGGGCAGCGACCACATGTACCTCCACGGCGCGGGTGGCCACGACCCAGAGGGCTTGGTCTCGACCTTCGGTGCGCTCGTCACGGCCTGTGCGGGCACGACGGCGGGTCACCTTGCGCTGAGCGCACGCGGCAGCTGGAAGGCACCCGCAAGGCTGCTGGGTTGGGCCGCTACGACGGCGGCAGTGGCCCTGGTGGCGAGCCAGTTCCTGCCAGCCATGAAGCGTCTGTGGACCACTCCGTTCGCGCTCGGTGTCGGCTCGCTGGGGATCGTGGCGCTGGCCATCGGGATGGCGGTGCTGGACCTGCCGGCGCCGAAGAAGTGGCAGGAGGCGCGGCCACGGCTGGCCTGGCCCTGGGTCGCGCTGGGCCGCAACAGCCTGTTCGTCTACTTCGGTAGCCACCTGCTCGTGCTGGTGCTGCTGCACACCGGTGGTGACCCGTCGAACGCCGAGCAGCTGTCTGATCGCGTCGACTTGCTGGGCAACCATCGGCAGGTCAGCTTCGTGATCGCGATGCTCGTGTTGTGGGCGGGGCTGGCCGCAGTCCTGCACCGACGCAGGATCTACCTGCGCCCCTGACGCCGCCGGGCTCAGGGGTGCGCCGAAGCGATCACATCGAGCTCCGTGGCCTTCACGCTGGCCCAGACCTCGGACCCCGGTGCCAGGCCCAGCTCGGTCGCTGCGTCCGGCGTGATGTCGGCCACCAGGTCCGGATGCCTCAGGTGCACCCGGAGCGCGTCGCCGGTCGGCACCAGCAGCTGCACCCGGGACCGCCAGCGGTTGCGGGCCGAGCCGGTCGGGCGCTCGGCGGTGAGGGTCACGGCGCTCGGACTGAAGGTGACCAGAACCGGCCCGTCGGCGCGACGCGCGGTGACCACGTGCTCCCCGCTCGCTAGTACGACCTCGGTGCCGCTGCTTGTCCCGCGCAGCACGTTTCGCCCGACCAGTCGGGCGGCGTGGGCCGAGGAGGGTCGGACCGCGACCTGGTGGGGATCCCCGTCCTGCACGATCCGACCGTCCTCGAGAACCACCAGCCGCCCAGCCAGGGTGTACACGTCGACCGGGTCGTGAGTGACCAGCAACGTGACTCCGGCGAAGTCGGCCAGGTGCGCAGCCAGCTCCTCGCGCAGCCCTTGGGCGACCGCGACGTCGAGCGCGGCGAAGGGCTCGTCGAGCAGCAGCAGGTCGGGCTCGGTGGCAAGCGCCCGGGCCACGGCCACGCGCTGGGACTGGCCGCCGGAGAGCTGGTCGGGCCGGCGCTCGGCGAGCTCGCCGACCCCGAGCCGGTCGAGCAGGTCACGCGCCCGTTTCTCACTCGTCGTACGACGGATGCCGCGGGCGCGGGGGCCGAAGGCGACGTTCTGTAGCGCGGTGAGATGCGGGAACAGCTGGTGCTCCTGGTGCACCAGGCCCACGCGTCTCCGGAACGGCGGCAGCTTCGTCCACTCGGAGCCGCCCACGACGATGCTGCCTTCCGTCGCGACGGTGCCGGTGAGGGCGCGGAGCAGCGTGGTCTTGCCGGCACCGTTGGGGCCGGCCAGCGCCACGATCTCGCCTGCCTCGGCGGTGAGCTCGACGTCGAGGACGTGCTCGGGCCGGGTGACCCGAACCCGTGCCGACAAGGCGCTCATCGGGCTCTCGCGACGGGGTCCGGGGTGCCGGCCAGGGCGCCGCCGGTCAGCCACCGTTCACGCAGACTGACCAGCGCGGCCACGCAGATCGCGAGTAGCACCACGCTGAGGGCGACCGCGGTGTCCCGGTCGCCCTGCAGGGCGGTGTAGACCTCGTTCGGCATGGTGCGCGTGGTGCCGGGGTAGTTGCCGGCGAAGGTGATCGTGGCGCCGAACTCGCCGAGTGAGCGCGCGAACGCCAGCACCGCGCCGGCAGCGAGACCGGGCGCCGCGAGCGGCAGAGTGACCCGGCGGAACGTGGTCCACCGGTCGGCGCCCAACGTCGAGGCGGCGGTCTCCAGCGAGCCCGGGATCGACCGCAGCGCCCCTTCCGCACTGATCACGAGGAACGGCAGCGAGACGAACGTGTGCGCCACGACCACCGCCAGAGTCGTGTAGGGGACGGTCACCCCGAAGGCGATGTCCAGCGGCTTGCCGACCAGCCCGGTGCGACCGAACGCGGTCAGCAGCGCCACGCCACCGACCACCGGAGGAAGCACCAGCGGCACCGTGACGAGGCCTCGTGCCAGCCGCCGTCCCGGGAAGTCGGTCCGGGCCAGCACCCAGGCCAGCGGCAGGCCGAACAGCACACACAGCACGGTCGCGACCACGGCGGTGAACAGCGAGAGCCAGAGCGCCGACCGGGCCTCCGGGGCCGTCACGATGTCGATGAAGTGCGACCACGGCGTGCTGGCCAGCAGCCCGGCGATCGGCACGACGAGGAACGCCGCCGCGACGACTGCGGGAACGAGCAGACGCAGCGGCGCGCGTCCTCTGGCACGGGTTGGGTTCACGGCTTCCCGAAGCCGGCGGTGGTGAGCACCTGCTGTCCCTGGGTGGAGGTCATCAGCTTGATCCAGTCCTTGGCCAGACTGCCTGCCTTGGCGTTGTTGGTGACGGACACCCAGTAGGTGTTCGGGTTCGCGGCAGCGCCGGGGACCTCGAAGCCCTTGACCTTGGTGCCGGCCGCGGTCACGTCAGTCTGGTAGACCATGCCGGCGTCGGCCTCGTTGCTCTCGACCTTGGTGAGCACCGACTTCACGTCGACCTCCTCGCTGACCGGCTTGTGGGCGATCTTGTTCGACGTCAGAAGAGCCGCAGACGCGGCACCGCACGGGGCGGTCTGCACGCAGACCACGTAGTCGACCGAGCTCTTCTGCAGATCGGCGACCGAGGCGATCTGCTTCGGGTTGGCCGACGGCACGACGAGGGCCACGACGTTGGTCGCGAACTCCGCCGGGGTGCCGCGGGTCCCCTTCTTCGCCACCGCGTCGTCCATCGTCAACTTGTCGGCCGTGGCCAGGACGTCACCCGGTGCACCCTGCTCGGCCATCTGGGCCAGGGTCGCCGACGAGTCGTAGACCAGCTTTACCGAGACGCCCTTGTGCTGGCTCTCGAAGGCCTTTGCCAGCTGGTCGAAGGTCTCGGTCAGCGAGGACGCCGCGAGCACAGTCAGGGTCTTCTGGCTCGTGCCCGTGCCACCGGAGCTTCCGGAGCTGCCGCACCCGGAGAGGACGGTGGCAACCGTGGCGAGGATGACGAGCAGGACTGGTGCCCTGCGCTTGTGGGTCAGGCGTCTCATGGGCGCTCCACGACCACGTTGGTGGACTTGACGGACGCGATGGCGCGGACGCCGGGCTCCAGCCCCAGCTCGTCGGCCGCTTCCCGGCTCATCAGCGAGACGATCCGGTAGCGGCCGCACATCAGCTCCACCTGTGCCATCACGGTGTCCCTCTTGACGCCCGTGACGATGCCCGGCAGTCGGTTGCGGGCACTCACCGCTTCCGCGCGGCTGCGGGTGCGGTCGAGCTCGACGGCGAGGCCGGAGGCGGTCAGGGCGAGGTCCGCGCCGCGGATGACGGTGCGCCCGTCCTCGTCGGTCGCGGTGATCCGGCCGGTGTCGATCCACCGCCGGACCGTGTCGTCGCTGACGCCCAAGATCTCGGCGGCCTCCGCAACTCGGTAACTGGTCACGCAGAGATTAAACCGCATCTGCACCTGATCTGGGGTGTTGAGTCCGCATCTGCGGCTTAACGGGTGCTCACAGGACGACGCCGGCCCAGGCCCAGAGAGCAACCACACCCACCACCACGCCGACCGGCACCGTGAGCAACGCGATGGCGTGGAACTCCCGACCCGAGGGGCGTACGCCGGCGCGGGTGAGCGTCCTGCGCCAGAGCAGGTTGGCCAGCGAACCGGTCCAGGTCAGCGACGACCCGACGTTGAGCCCGACCAGGGTGGCCAGGACGGCCAGGGTGCCCAGCGGTGCCACCAGC
>JBBSVL010000123.1:0-7671 GCA_038233595.1 Propionibacteriales bacterium
AACGCAGTGAGAGTGAGCGGGACATCTCGGTGGGCGGCGTGCAGCTGGTGCCGGCCTCGCTCTTCGACGGTGTCGACTACACCGCGCTGGGACACCTGCATGGCAGGCACACTCTGACCGAGACGGTGCGCTACTCCGGGTCGCCGCTCGCCTACTCGTTCTCCGAGGCCGACCAGCGCAAGGGTTCATGGCTGGTCGACCTCGACGCGCACGGTTTCGCGGAGGCAGGTTTCGTCGACGCACCGGTCCCCCGTCCGCTGGCGCGGCTGCGCGGCCGGATCGACGACCTGCTCGATGACCCGCGGTACGCCGTGGCCGAGGTTGCGTGGGTGCAGGCGGTGCTCACCGACGCCGCGCGCCCCGCCCAGGCCAAGCCCAGGCTCGAGCGTAGGTTCCCGCACCTGCTGTCGGTGAACTTCGAGCCCCAGGGAGCCAGCCCCAGCAGGCTGCCCACCGCCCGGGTCGGTCCGGGCGTCAGTGACCACCAGATCGCACTCGACTTCGTCGACGAGATGCGCGGCCGTGCCGCGGACCAGGCGGAGTCGGCCCTCCTGCTCGGCGCCTGCGACGCCTGCGGTCACGACCCCGACGCCGACTCGGGTCGAGCATCGCGAGAAGTCCCGGCCCGCCGGGTGCGTGCCTGATGCGGCTGCACTCGCTGGAGATCACCGCCTTCGGGCCGTTCGCAGAGACCGTCTCGGTCGACTTCGACGCGCTGTCCGAGGCGAGCGTGTTCCTGCTCTGCGGCGACACCGGCGCCGGCAAGACGACGGTGCTCGACGCCGTCTGCTTCGCGTTCTACGGCGACGTGCCCAGCGCGCGCAGCGCTGCCAAGCAGCTGCGCAGCCACCATGCGGCCGAGACGGCTGTTCCGCGGGTCGTGCTGGAGGCCACTGTGTCCGGGCGACGGTTCCGGCTGACCCGCTCGCCCCAGTGGCAGCGACCGAAGAAGCGCGGCACCGGGCGCACCAACGAACAGGCTCACGCCCTGGTCGAGGAGCTCGTCCACGGTCAATGGGCCAGCCTCACCAACCGGCTCGACGAGGCCGGGCACCTGGTCACGGACCTGCTCGGGATGAACCTTGCCCAGTTCGGCCAGGTCGTCCTGCTCCCCCAGGGCCAGTTCGACACGTTCCTGAGGGCAACGTCCGACGAGCGCCACGCAGTGCTGACCCAGCTGTTCCGCACCCAACGCTTCGAGGACGTCGAAAGCTGGCTGGCGCAGCGTCGTACCACGCTGCGCCGGGAGTGTGAGACACACGAGCGCACGGTCACCGCCCTGCTGCACCGGGTCAGCGAAGTGGCCGGTACCGAGCTGCCCGCCGAGTGGTCAGACCTGGCCGAGTGGTCAGACCTGGCCGACGGCCGGATCTCGACATGGAGCTCCGGGTTGACCGAGACGACGACGGTCGAGCTCGCCGCGGCCGAGACGCAGCTCATCGCGGTCTCCGCTGGTCACGTCCGTGCCGCCGAGGCGCACGACGAGGGGCGCCGACGCCACGACCTGCGAGCCAGGCACGACCGCGCGCACCGTGTCTTCGAGGAGCTCGTCGCCGCGGCGGCCGATGCCCAGTCCGACCGGCAGCGTTTGGCCGAGGCCCGACGCGCCGGCACCGTGCGAACCCTCGCCCTGGTCGCCGACGGCTGCGCAGCGGCTGCCGACCGTGCTCGATCCGCAGCCAGCCGGGCTGTGCAAGCCGTGGCCGAGGCGTTCGCGGTCGACTCCGAGTCCCTCGATGACACCACCTTGGCCGAACGGGCCCGCGCCGCCACCCAGCGGGCGGCGGTGGCGCGGAGCTTCGAGCCACGCGCCCGGGAGCTGGCCACCACCCACTCCCGTCGAGCCGAGCTCGGTGAGACTGCCGAGCGCATCGAGCAGGAGCGCACCGAGGTCGGGCGCCGGGCCGCCGCGCTGCCGGGGCAGATCGGGGCGCTCACCCAGCGAGTCGACACACTCCGGGCAAAGGCGGCGCGGGTCGCCGAGGCCCGACTGCACGTCAGCGAGATCGGCAAGCGGGTTGCGTGCTTCGCCGTCATCAGTGAGCTCGAGTTCCAGGTGGCTGCCTTCGGCGCGAAGCGCGACGCCCAGCGCGAGGTCACCGTCTCCCTCCGTGAGCAGATGCTCTCGCTCCGCGAGAGCCGGCTCCACGAGATGGCCGCCGAGCTCGCCGCCGTCATGGCCGTGGGCCAGGACTGCCCGGTGTGTGGCTCACACGAGCACCCTTCCCCGGCGCGATGGTCACCTGGCGCCCCCACCACGACCGACGAGCAGGAGCTGCGCAAGCGCATCGACGACGCCGAAGTCCTGCTGGAGACACACAACGACCACGTCCGTGGCTACCAGGCCCGGCTGGACCACCTGCGTTCCGAGCTCGGCCCGGGCGCCGAGGACGATGCCCTCGCCGAGCTGAAGCGGGCCGAGCAGGCGCACGCCGACGCGCGAGAGAGTGCCACGGAGCTGGTCGCGGTCGAGCGCGAGCTGGCCGACGCGATGCAGACAGAACGGGAGCTCGTCCGGACGGTGTCGCGACTCGACGCGGACCTGCGCGTGACGCGTGAGCAGGAGGCCGTCGCTCGGCGAGCCGCTGATGCACTCTCCTCGGAGCTGGCCGCGATCCTGGGGCACAGGACCGATGACGTGACCGAGCTCGACGACCTGATCCGGCACAACGAGCACGCAGCCGACCTGCTCGCGACTGCACGCGATGCGCTGGTCGACCAGACCGGACGGGTCGAGCGGGCAGCCGAGTCGGCTGCGCTGGCGACTCGGTCGGCTCTCGACCAGGGCTTCCCGGACCTGACCTCCGCCCTGCACGCGGCTCTGGACCAGGACGAGTGTGCCGATCTGGAGGCACGGCTCGAAGCCAGGCAGCGGGCCGAGGCCGAGTCCCAGTCGGTGCTTGCCGACCCGGACGTCCGCGCTGCCGCTGAGGCCGAGACACCCGACCTCGAGGGCCTCTCTTGCGCGCGCGACCAAGCCGACCAGGCACTCTCGGAGGCGTCCGCCACGCGTCAGCTGGTGGCCCGCCGCCGCGACCGGCTCGCCGTGCAGGTCCGTGAGCTCGGGGCCGCGCTCGACACCTGGGCTCCCCAGCGCGCGGAGTACTCCGTGGTCCGGTCGCTCGCCGAGCTGGTCGAAGGCAAGGGCGCCGACAACACCCGGCAGATGCGGCTCTCCGCCTACGTCCTCGCCGCGCGGTTGAGCCAGGTCGTGGCCGCCGCGAACGAGCGGCTGGCCGGCATGACCGACGACCGTTACCTGCTCGAACACACCGCCCAGCGCGGGGTCGGCGAGCGTCGCGGTGGGCTCAGCCTGCTGGTGCGCGACCAGTGGACCGACGAGCAGCGCGACCCGGTGACCCTCTCCGGCGGTGAGACGTTCGTGGTGTCCCTGGCGCTGGCGCTGGGCCTGGCCGACGTGGTCACCGGCGAGGCGGGCGGCGCCCGGATCGAGACGCTGTTCGTCGATGAGGGTTTCGGCTCGCTGGACAGCGACACACTCGAGCTGGTCATGGACACCCTCGACCGGCTTCGGGAGGGCGGCCGGGTCGTCGGGGTGGTCAGCCACGTACCCGAGCTGCGCACCCGGATCCCCACCCAGCTGATGGTCCGCAAGGCTCGCTGGGGCTCCACGCTCGACCAGCGTCTCGGCGACGGATGACGCTCGTCTAGGGTCGGGACCATGTCCTCCGACCACGACCGGATCGACCCGACGTTCACCGTCCTCCCCTATCGTCGCCTCGCCGAGGCGGCCCTGAACCGGGCACGCGACTTCGGGGTGGGGCACGCGGACTTCCGCTTCGAACGCGTCCGCTACCAGCACTTCTCGGTGCGTGACGGACACCTGCAGGGTGCCGAGGACTCTGAGGACGTCGGTTTCGCCGTGCGGGTGCTTCACGAGGGCGCCTGGGGGTTCGCGTCGGGCGTGAACCTCACCCGCGACGAGGCGGTGCGGGTGGCCGAGCGCGCGGTGCGGGTCGCCCAGGTCGCAGTCAAGATGACGCGGACGCCGATCGAGCTGGCACCCGAGCCGGTGTACGACGATGTCGCCTGGTGCTCGGCGTACGACGTGAACCCCTTCGACGTCCCGCTGGGCGAGAAGGTGGACGCCTTCCGTGGCTGGACCTCTCGGCTGCTCGCCAGCGACGCCGCCGACCACGCCAGTGGCAGCCTGCAGCAGGTGCAGGAGAACAAGTTCTACGCCGACCTCACCGGCAGCATGACAACCCAGCAACGGGTCCGGCTGGAGCCCCATCTCGAGGCGTTCGGGTCCGACGAGGCGAGCGGAGTGTTCGACTCGATGCGTACGATCTCACCGCCTGTTGCCCGCGGCTGGGAGTACCTCAACGGCTCGCCGGCCGGATGGGACTTCGACGCCGAGGTCGAGCAGCTTCCCGGGCTGCTCCGGGAGAAGCTGCTCGCGCCGACGGTCGAGGCCGGCAGCTACGACCTGGTGATCCACCCGTCGAACCTGTGGCTGACCATCCACGAGTCGATCGGGCACGCGACCGAGCTGGACCGCGCGCTCGGCTACGAGGCCAACTACGCGGGCACCTCGTTCGCGACCTACGACAAGCTCAACAACCTTCGGTACGGCTCACCGGCCATGCACATCACCGGCGACCGCACGACTCCGCACGGACTGGCCACGGTCGGCTACGACGACGAGGGGGTCCAGGCGCAGGAGTGGGACATCGTCCGTGACGGGATCCTGGTCGGCTACCAGCTCGACCGGTCGATGGCGCACACCTATGGCGCCGAGCTCAACGGTGGCCGCTCCAACGGCTGCGCCTACGCCGACTCCCCCGGCCACATTCCGATCCAACGGATGGCCAACGTGTCGCTGCAGCCCGACCCCGCCGGTCCCGACACCGACGGGCTGGTCGACCAGGTCGAACGCGGCATCTACGTGATCGGCGACCGGTCCTGGTCGATCGACATGCAGCGCTACAACTTCCAGTTCACCGGTCAGCGCTTCTACCGGATCGAGGACGGCAAGCTCGCCGGTCAGCTGCGAGACGTCGCCTACCAGGCCACGACCACCGACTTCTGGGGGGCGATGGAGGCCGTCGGCGGCCCGCAGACCTACGAGCTGGGGGGTGCCTTCAACTGCGGCAAGGCCCAACCCGGGCAGGTCGCCTCGGTCAGCCACGGGTGCCCGGCGGCGTTGTTCCGGCAGATCCGGATCCTGAACACCACCGAGGAAGGGGCAGCAGAATGAGCACCCCGCAGCAGCTCGTCGACCACGCCTTGGGCGCCACCACCTCTTCCGAGTGCGTCGTGGTGGTCCAGGACACCACCAGTGCCAATCTGCGGTGGGCCAACAACACGCTGACCACCAACGGCGTGATGCATGGTGTCGACGTGACCGTGATCGCGTTCCGCGACGGCGCCTCAGCTTCGGTCAGCGGCTCCGCTGCGTCCACCGAGCAGGTCGGCGTGCTGGTCGGGGCCGCCGACGACGCCGTACGCCGCGCGGAGCCTGCCGACGACCGCAACGAGCTGGTTGCGGGCGGGGAAGCCGGCAACTGGGGCGACGCACCCGGTCACACCTCCATCGAGGTGTACGCCGGCTTCGCCCGTGCGCTCGGCGCGGAGTTCGACCGGGCCGAGGCCGAGCAACGGATCCTCTACGGCTTCGTGAACCACGAGGTGACCACGACCTACCTCGGCTCCTCGACCGGCCTCCGGCTGCGCCACGAGCAGCCCACCGGCCACTACGGCTGCACCGGCAAGACCGCCGACCTGTCCAACAGCGCCTGGGTCGGCGGCGCGACGCGAGACTTCGCCGACGTCGACGCCGGCCGGATGGCGGCCACACTGACCCAACGGCTGGGCTGGGGGTCGCGTCGCGTGGAGCTGCCCGCCGGCCGCTACGACACGGTCCTGCCGCCCACCGCCGTGGCCGACCTGGTCATCGACGCCTACTGGAGCGCCGGCTCCCGGGTCGCCCACGAGGGCCAGTCGGTGTACTCCCGGCGTGGGGGTGGCACCCGCATCGGGGACCAGCTCACCCGCCAGGGGGTGGACCTCTACTCCGACCCCGGCCATCGGGGTCTCGAGTGCGCACCGTTCGTGGTCGCTTCCTCCTCGTCCAACGAGTCCAGCGTGTTCGACAACGGGATGCCCCTGACTCGCACGAGCTGGATCACCGACGGCACCCTGACCTCCCTGCTCCAGACCCGGCAGACCGCGGCCCTGACCGGGCAGCCGGTCACTCCCGGCATCGACAACCTGGTGCTCGAGGTCGCCGACGGTTCGGGCTCGGTCGAGGAGATGGTCGCCGGGGTCGAGCACGGGCTGCTGCTCACCTGCATGTGGTACATCCGGGAAGTCGACCCCCAGACCCTGCTGCTGACCGGGCTGACCCGGGACGGCGTCTACCTGGTGGAGGGCGGCGAGATCACCGGCGCGGCCAACAACTTCCGGTTCAACGAGAGCCCGGTCGACCTGCTGCGCCGCTTCACGGCCGCGTCCGAGACGGTGCCGAGCTTCTCCCGCGAGTGGGGCGACGACTACTTCTCACGCACCGCGACCCCGGCGCTCCGCGTGCCGGACTTCAACATGTCCAGCGTCTCGCAGGCACTCTGACCCGATGGACGAGCGCCGCGACTTCGTCGTACCCGACGATCCCGCCCAGCGCCGGAGCCGCACCCGCGCGACCGTGCGCGTGCTGGTCCTCGACGACCAGGACCGGGTCCTGCTGCTGTGCGACTCCGACCCCGGGACGGGAAGCCGGTGGTGGATCACGCCCGGTGGGGGCATCGACGCCGGCGAGTCGGAGGTCGCGGCCGTGGTGCGTGAGCTCGCCGAGGAGACGGGGCTACGCCTCGACGCCGGGCAGGTGGTCGGGCCGCTGGCCCGGCGGCACGTGCTGCACGGCTACTCCGACCAGGTGGTCCACCAGGACGACTCGTTCTACGCGGTGCGCGTGCCGGCCTTCGAGGTGGACACCTCCGGCTACACCGAGGAGGAGAAGATCACCATGCTCGAGAGCCGCTGGTGGCCGGTTGCCGAGCTGGGGAGCACCGATGAAGACGTCTGGCCGGCTGTGCTTCCCCGGTTGCTCAAGCTGCTGAGCAACCCGGACGACTGGCCGGTCGCGCTGGAGGACGTCGAGGAGTCCAGCGTCCCGGTCGGTCCAGTCACGGCGCTCCGCCGGGGATCGGCAGTTCCGGGTCGTACGGCGTGCGAGTGAACACGTAGGTCTCGCAGACGAGGTGGCTGACCGACCCGTCCCCACGTCGTACGACGTCCAGGGTGCTGCGGTCCGTGCCCACCCAGCCGATGGCCTCGCGATGGAACTCCTCGTAGGCCCACCCGCTGCGCAGCTCCACCATTGCCAGCTCCTCGCCGACCCAGCTGATCTCGAACGCGGTCTCGCCCCAGTGCCAGACCCCAACGAGCTCGCGCACCTCGCCGGGCACCTCGCCGGACGGCTGCCAGGCGGCGACGATGCTGGGCTCACAGTCCTCGAGCAGGGCGAGGACAGAGGTCGCCAGCTTCTCGGAGTCCTGGCCGATGGTCGCGTTGGAGAGGCCGAGGAACGCCGTTCCCCGACCGCGGTCGCAGAAGAAGGACGCCCGGAACCCGGGCATCGTGCCGGTGTGGCCGACAAGTCGGCCGGATCCGCCCGCCACCCGACCGAAGCCGAGCCCGTAGTTGCCCTCG
>JBBSVL010000124.1:0-7601 GCA_038233595.1 Propionibacteriales bacterium
CGGGCCGGCGAGCAGCCCGCTGTCGGACGCCTCGTCGAGGTCGGTCTCCCCCGCGCCGTCCGCGGCGAGCACGGTCAGCCCTCGCGCCTGCAGCAGGGCAACGGTCGCGGCCGGGTCGTCCTCGAGGGCCAACGGAAGGTGGAACAGGCTCCCGACGGTGGCCCGCACGGTCTTGCCGTTGTAGGCGTCCACACTGCTGCCCGCGAGCACCACCAGGTCAGCTCCGGCGGCGTCCGCGCAACGGATCACCGTGCCGGCGTTGCCAGGGTCGCGGACGTCCGCGCACACGGCGACCAGGCGTGCATCGGCCGCGAGGACGTCGGACAACGGCCGGTCCAGGAACCGACAGGTGGCCACGACGCCTTGCGGGCTGACGGTCTCGCTGAGCGAGGTCAGCGCGGCCTCCTCGACGAGGATCCAGGGCAGCCCGGAACCGACGACAGCCTCGCGGAGAGCGGCGTACGTCGTGGTCGCCGAGGCGGTGGCGAAGACCTCGACCACGCAGCCGGGCAACGTCAGTGCCTCCGTGAGGGCCTTGCTGCCCTCGGCAAGGAACAGTCGATGGTCTGCCCGGGACGTTCGACGAGCCAACATTCTCGCGGCCTTGACGCGTCCACTCCGGGGGGAGAGTGGTCCCTCTGAGCTGGTCATCGAAGCTCGCGCCGGACGTCATACCACCTGGTCGCTATCCCGACCAGGTCGTATGACGTTCGTGGCTCGATCAGGCGCTGACCGGAGCGTTGACGTCGTCGGGCAGGGCTGCCTTGGCGGCCTCGACCAGCGCGACGAACGCCGGCACGTCGTTGACCGCGAGCTCGGCGAGGATCTTGCGGTCCACCTCGATGCCGGCCAGGCGCAGGCCCTGGATGAACCGGTTGTAGGTCAGCCCCTCGGCGCGGGCTCCGGCGTTGATCCGCTGGATCCACAGCTTGCGGAAGTTGCCCTTGTTCTTGCGCCGGTCGTTGTAGCTGTAGACCAGCGAGTGGGTGACCTGCTCCTTGGCCTTGCGGTAGAGCCGCGAGCGCTGACCCCGGTAGCCGGAGGCCCGCTCGAGGATGACCCGGCGCTTCTTATGGGCGTTGACCGCCCGCTTGACGCGTGCCACGTGAAACTCCTTGGAACTTGTTGAGGCTGACTTGGTCTGGTGGGCGGTCGGTCAGAGACCGAGGAGCTTCTTGGCCTTCTTGACGTCGGCCTTGGCAAGCTCGGTGGTGCCCGTCATGCGGCGGGTGACCTTGGAAGCCTTCTTCTCCAGGTTGTGACGCTTTCCTGCCTTCTCGCGCAGGATCTTGCCCGAGCCGGTCACCCGGAAGCGCTTGCTAGCACCCGAGTGCGTCTTGTTCTTCGGCATCTGGTCCTCTTTCCTCTGCTGATCGGTCTGAGCGTGCTCAGCCTGGTTCTTCACGGTGAGCCCGATGTTGGTTCGGCTGGTCGGCTGGTCGATCGAGTCGTGACTTCGTCACGCCTCGATCTCAGGGTCGAGGTTCTCCGATCGGCCGTGTTCCTTCTTTGCCGCCGGCGCCGCGTGGGTTGCCTTCATCTCGGCGCGCTCCTCGGCCTTCTCGGCCTCGCGCGCAGCCGCACGCTCCTGGCGTTCGGCCTTCATCTCGACCTTGGCCTCGGACTTCTTCTTGTGCGGCCCCAGCACCATCACCATGTTGCGGCCGTCCTGCTTGGGCGAGGACTCCACGAAGCCCAGCTCGGTCACGTCCTCGGCCAGCCGCTGGAGCAGCCGGAAGCCCAGCTCGGGACGGTGCTGCTCGCGACCGCGGAACATGATCGTGATCTTGACCTTGTCGCCGGCGCGCAGGAACCGAACCACGTGACCCTTCTTGGTCTCGTAGTCGTGCGCATCGATCTTCGGGCGGAGCTTCATCTCCTTGATCACGACGTTCGTCTGGTTGCGACGAGCCTCACGGGCCTTCTGGGCGTTCTCGTACTTGAACTTCCCGTAGTCCATGAGCTTGCACACGGGAGGGCGCGCGGTCGGCGCGACCTCGACCAGGTCGAGGTCGGACTCCTGCGCCAGCTTGAGTGCCTGGTCGGTGGCAACGATGCCCACCGTCTCGCCGTTGGGGCCGACGAGCCGGACCTCGGGAACCCGGATCCGGTCGTTGATGCGAAGCTCGGTGCTGATGTGTCCTCCTGGGTCGAACTGCTGGGTTGACCCGGGACGTGAAAAAAGGCTCCCGCCACTCAAGCGGAAGCCAGCGCGGTGCGACGCTCATCGTGCGGCGTCGCCTCTCGCATGACCCGAACCCGACGGCCTGGTGCTGCTACGGCCGGTGCGGGTGGGGACCCGTTGCCGGTTCCCGCTTGGAGGACCGGTCCCGCAGTGCACGGAGCCGATCGGTCAAGGTCAACGCTACTCGGACCTCAGCCGGATTGCACATCGAGCCAGCCCCAGCCGCCGGCCTCCAGCCGAACCAGGGTCCAGCCACGAGCCAGCGAGTCGAGATCCTCGCCCTCCACGGCGAAGCGGACCGGACCGGCCACGTCGAGGAGCAGGGCGTCGGCACCCTCCTGGCGCGCGGAGAGCGCCGCCGTTGCAGCGGCCACCGGCACCGGGCGGCCCTCGGGGTTCCAGCCGTTCAGCGCCGCGACGCCGGTGAAGGCGAGCAGCGCCGATCGGCCGTCGGGACGCAGGAGGAGTACGGCGGCCATGTCGGACGACTTCTCTCGCGCCACCCCGCTGGCGTCGTAGGACACCTCGTCGAGGATCGCTACCACCGGCACCAGCAGCCGCGAGCCGCACAGTGCAGCCAGAGCAGGGAGGTAACCGCCGTCCGGGTCCTGTCGGTAGACGCCCAGCGCGGCCGAGAGGCGCTCGGGAGCCGAGCCGTCGTCGCCCGCGAACCCGGGGTCGGGGATGGTGCGCATCACGACCGATCCTCGCAGGCGGCCCGTAGGCTGTCCCCATGCCCCTGCAATCGGCCACCTGGACGGCACTGGCGCTGGTACTCACCGTGATCGGCGCCGCCTACACCTATGGCGCGTGGCACCGGCGAGGCGTCGCCGCTGGGGTCCGCGGGCTTGCCTGGACGCTGCTGCCGTTGGCGGCCTGGCTCACCGGCACCCTGCGACTCGCCGGGCGGATTGTCGACGCCGTGACGTCGTGGGCGGCCAGCCTGGTCTTCAACCCCTTCACCTGGCTGGGGATCCTCGTCGCCGGCGTCTCGGTCGTGCTGTTCGGCGCGTCGGCCGCCATGCGGCGTCGAGGCATCGGGGCGCGAGCCGGAACACCGGGGCGCCCGGCAGTGAAACCGTCTCGGGACCCCCGGCTGGCGGCTCCGGCCAGACAGAAGGGCGCCCCTGCGGTGGACGACCTCAGCGACATCGAGGCGATCCTGAGGAAGCACGGCATCTCCTGAGCCGTCGCCCCCAGCCTGCCCTAACCTGCACGGTGTGAACGACATCCTCGACGACGTGGCCAGGCACCGGCTGGCGCGCCGGCTCGACGCCGGCGCCGCACAGCTCGACGACCCTGCGGCACCAGTGGTCGTGGTCGACCTGGACGCGTTCGACGCCAACGCGGACGACCTGGTCCGCCGCGCGGGCGGCAAGCCGGTCCGGCTGGCCTCCAAGTCGGTACGGGTCCCGACCCTGATCGGGCGTGCCCTCGCGCACCACGGGTTCTCCGGGGTGCTCTGCTACCAGCTGCGTGAGGCGCTCTGGCTGGTCGCCGAAGGACTCACCGACGACGCGGTGATGGGCTACCCGACCGTCGACCGGGTGGCGCTCGAGCAGCTGCTCGGCAACGAACAGGCGCTGGACTCGATCACGCTGATGGTCGACGACGTGACCCAGCTCGACGCGGTCGACGCCGTACGACGTGACCAGCCGGGTGTGGTGCGACTGGCCGTCGACATCGACGCCGGGCTGCGGCTGGCCGGCTCCCACGTCGGGCCGAAGCGCTCTCCGCTGCACGACGTGGACCGGGTGCTCGCCCTCGCGCGGGAGATCGCGGCCCGTCCCGGCTTTCGGCTGGTAGGGGTGATGACCTACGAGGGGCAGGTGGCCGGTGTGCCAGACGTCGTACCCCATCAGCGGGCCAGGTCGATGGTGGTCCGCAGGCTGAAGCGCGCCTCGATCAAGCAGCTCGCCGAACGTCGGGCGCTGGTCGACACGGCTCTGCGAGAGACCTGCGAGCTGGAGTTCTGGAACGCGGGCGGCTCGGGCAGCATCGAGTCGACCGTGGCCGATCCCGTCGTCACCGAGGTGGCCGCCGGTTCCGGGCTGCTGGTGCCCGGGCTCTTCGACCACTACGAGTCGTTCACGCCGCGACCGGCTGCCTTCTTCGGCCTTCCCGTCGTACGACGGCCCGCCCCTGGTGTGGTCACCGTGGCCGGCGGCGGCTTCATCGCCAGCGGCCCCACCGGCAAGGACCGCTCACCCCTCCCCTGGGCCCCGCCGGGACTCGCGCTGACCGGGCTGGAGGGCGCAGGTGAGGTGCAGACCCCGCTGACCGGGCCCGGAGCGGACCGGCTCGACATCGGGGACCTGGTGTGGTTCCGGCACGCCAAGGCCGGTGAGCTCGCCGAGCACACCAACACCGTGCACCTGCTCGACGACGACACGATCATCGACTCCGTGCCGTCGTACCGCGGCGTCGGCCAGGCCTGGTAGCCCGTGCCGGTCCGCTGCCTGGGCTTCGAGGAGCTCGACGCCCGCACGGCCTACGACGTGTGGCGGCTGCGCCAGGACGTCTTCGTGGTCGAGCAGGAGTGCCCCTACCCCGACCTCGACGGCCGCGACAACGAACCGGGCACCCGGCACCTGCTCCTGGAGGTGGGTGGCACCCTGGCGGGCTACCTGCGGCTGCTCGACGACGGGTCCTGCCTGCGCATCGGACGGGTCCTGCTGGCCCGCGCCTACCGTGGCCGCGGGCTGGCCGACGAGCTGATGCGTACGGCGATGACCGAGATCGCGGACCGGCCGGCACGGCTGGATGCACAGTCGCCGCTGGCGCGGTGGTACGCCGGCTACGGGTTCGTGGTCTGTGGGCCGGAGTTCACCGAGGACGGCATCGCTCACCTGCCGATGGAGCGTCGGTGACGCCGTCAGCGGCCGCTGCCCGGATCGTTGAGCACGCCCTGTCCCGGCCGCCCCGGCTAGGGGCCGTCCGGCTGGTCTGCATCGACGGGCCCTCCGGGTCCGGCAAGACCACGCTTGCCAACGCTGTGTTGGAACGCACGCCTGGACAGGTGATCCAGGTCGACGAGCTGTTCCCAGGGTGGAACGGCTTCGCCGAGATCCCCCAGCGGGTCGAGCGGCTGCTCGGGCCGCTCGCCGCGGGCGAGGACGGGCACTGGCAGCGCTACGACTGGCTCGCGGGTCGCTTCGTCGAGTGGCACCGGGTGCGTCCCGGTGGTCTGCTCGTGGTCGAAGGCGTCGGCTCCTGGCACCGACGCTGGGCGCACCGGACCACCACGCTGGCCTGGGTGGAGGCCCCTCGAGGGGAGCGGCTGCGCCGAGGTCTCGAGCGTAACGACGGGCTGGCGGAGCACTGGCGACGCTGGCAGGTGCAGGAGGACGACTTGTTCGCTCGTCAGCGCACCCGCGCGCGTGCCGACGTCGTCGTACCCAACCGTGACAAATTGCAGTTGCGCACCTGCCCCCCGCTTCTGGTTGGGTGTAGCCGTGCGGAGGGAGACACATGAGTCACACAGGCAACGCCACCATCGGCGACGGCCGCATCGTCGTTGACCGGCTGACCAAGAAGTTCGGCGCGTTCACCGCCGTGGACGACCTGAGCTTCTCGGTCGACCCGGGTCGGATCACCGGCTTCCTCGGGCCCAACGGTGCCGGCAAGACCACCACGCTGCGGATGCTGCTCGGCCTGGTTCAGCAGACCAGTGGCAACGCCACGATCGGCGGGCATCGCTACGTCGAGATCCACCAGCCACAACGCGTGGTCGGCTCGGCCCTGGAGGCCACCGGGTTCCACCCCGGGCGCACCGGCCGGAACCACCTGATGGTGCTGGCCGACACCGCCGGCGTCGACGGGCGCCGGGTGGACCAGATGCTGGAGCTGGTCGGCATCCCGGCCGCCGCCAACCGCAGGGCCGGCGGCTACTCGATGGGCATGCGGCAGCGGCTCGGTCTCGCGGCGGCCATGCTCGGCGACCCGCAGGTGCTGCTGCTCGACGAGCCCGCCAACGGTCTGGACCCGGAGGGGATCCGCTGGCTGCGCGGCTTCCTGCGGCACCTCTCCTCGCAGGGCAAGACGATCCTGGTCTCCAGCCACATGCTGCAGGAGGTCGAGCAGACCGTCGATGACGTGGTCATCATCGCCAACGGCAAGCTGGTCAAGCAGGGCCCGATGCAGGAGCTGCACGGCGAGCAGACCACTCTGGTGCGTTCGGCCGACCCGGCCGCCCTCGCGTCGGCCCTCCAGAAGGCCGGTCTCGCCACGACACCCGCCGACGGGGATGCCCTGACCGTGGTCACCGCAGACCTTCGCCAGGTCGGCGAGGTAGCACTGGCCGCCCGGATCGCCGTCCACGAGCTGCGCGGCCAGGGCGCCGACCTCGAAGCGCTGTTCTTCGAGCTCACCGAGACCCCGGAGACCGCGAACCGCAACCTGGCCGACGGCGGCCAGCCGGTCGGCCAACCCGGCACCCGAGCAGATGGAGGGATCTCCTGATGGGCGGCGCGATCCGAGCAGAGATCCGCAAGATCTTCAGCACCAGGCTCTGGTGGGGACTGATGGCCGGACTGGTGATCATCTCCGGCGGTCTGTCGGTGCTGTTCGCCTCGTTGGTGGGCACCAAGGTGGCCGGCTCCAACCCGGCCGAGAACCCGTTCCTGCACATGTCTCTGGGCACCGCCCAGCTGGTCTACTCCGCAGGCTTCGTCTACAACCTCACACCCCTGATCCCGCTGGCCCTCGGTGTCATCCTGATCACCCAGGAGTTCCGGCACCAGACGATCAGTGCCACCTTCCTGGCCACCCCGAAGCGGTTCGAGGTGCTGGTCTCCAAGTCCGTGGCGATCGTGGTGATCGGCGTGGTCTACGGCATCGTGCACAACATCGCCTCCGGCGGCTTCGGTGGGCTGGTGCTAGGCATCAAGGGCGAGTCGACGTACCTCGGGGACGCCCAGGTCTGGCGCACCTTCGCCGTCTCGGTGCTGGTCTTCGTGCTGTGGGCGCTGCTCGGGTTCGGCTTCGGCCTGTTGGTGCGCAACCAGATCGCGGCGGTCTTCATCGCGCTCGGCGTGGCCTTCATCGCCCACATCGCGTTGTCGATCGTGTTCGGCATCCTGAGCTGGGACACGGCCGGCAAGTTCCTGCCGGACAACCTTTCGGTCGGCATGCTGGTGACCTCCGACCCGACCGGTGGAGCGTCGGGCGGCTCGCCGTACTTCGTGTGGTGGGTCGACGCGCTGATCCTGCTCGGCTACGCCGTTGTCCTCTCCGGCGTCGGCTCGTGGCTGTTGTCGAAGCGCGACATCTCCTGAGCTTGCGATTAAACCTGGCTATGCGGCTTTCTTGATCGCTGGGTAGCGGGTTCGTCGCTCTCGGCGGGTTCCTTGGGGGCGTCCGGGGCCGGGGGTCTGGGTTTTTGGTGGACTGGTCGGGGTGCCCAGTGTTGGGGTAA